>JAYUEZ010000382.1:0-4190 GCA_043738965.1 Gammaproteobacteria bacterium | reverse complement strand
AATCGACATACGCACGCAGACCCCGCGCCAAGCGCGCGAACGGGTCGTTAATTCCTTTGACCGACGCATTGACTGCTTGTGTGAGTCGATTAAAGCATTCGGTCGCGATCGCAATCTGCAAGGCTTCGACATTGCCGAAGTGGCGATAGGGCGCGGTATGTGAAACCGCGCACGCGCGCGCGAGTGCTCGCCAAGTAGGGAGTTCACGGTCCCGATTAAGGCTATTGAGCGCCTCGTCCAATAACGCCGCGCGTAAATCTCCATGGTGGTAGTGCTTGCGTGTGGTCATTGAATGAAGATCGGTGTTGACATTGTCAACATTGAATTCTACCTTAGGTACATGGTCGCCATTTAATACGCGGCCCGATGGGGGTTCTAATGATAGAGCAGCAATTCGATGTCGTGGTGGTTGGTGCCTCGCTCGCGGGTTGTACCGCCGCGATGCTGTACGCCCGGGATGGACTGTCGGTGGCATTAGTCGAGCGCGATGATGATCCGAACGCCTATAAACAGATGTGTACACACTTTATTCAGGGCTCGGCAACGCCGACCCTGCGACGGCTCGGCTTAACGACGCCGATCGAAGCCGTAGGTGGTGTCCGCAACGCGGTGAATATGTGGACTCAGTGGGGCTGGATCATCGAGCCCGATCTTCGCGACAACTCCGGCGAACGCTTGTTTGGTTATAGTCTCCGGCGTGAAGTCCTCGACCCGATGCTGCGCGCCCTGGCCACGGCGACTCCGGGGGTCCAGACCTTCTTCGGCTATGCAGCGCGCGAACTCGTGCGCAAGAATGGGCGGGTCGCCGGTGTCAACGTTCACCACGACGCCACGACACTGAGCCTGTGTGCGCGCTTAGTCGTCGCCGCCGATGGACGGAATTCGCGCCTCGCTAAGCTCGCTCAGGTACCGACCACATCGTCGCCCAATATCCGCGGCGGAATTACCGCGCTGTACCGCAACGTGCAATTGAAGTGTGGTCAAGTCTCGCAGATGTGGTTCAAAGGCACGCATGTCGCTTATGTCTTTCCCAATGACGACAACATTACGTTGGTGACCGTGATGCCGCCACGGCACGAGCTTGCGGAGATCGGCGAGAATCCGCGCGCGTGGCTCGAAGCTTATATTAGAGCGTTGCCCGATGGCCTTGATCTCTCCTCCGCGGAGCCTCTCGGAAATTGTTTCCAGCTGAAGGACTATCCCAATCTATCGCGCCCGGTGATCGCGAGCGGCATGGCATTGATCGGCGACGCAGCGGTGTCGATGGATCCGCTCTATGGCGTTGGCTGTGGCTGGGCGTTCCAAACCGCCGAATGGTTGGTCGATTCCACCGTCGATGCGCTAAAGCGCCGAACAGATCTTGA
Organism: Gammaproteobacteria bacterium; assembly: GCA_043738965.1. Taxonomy (GTDB): domain Bacteria; phylum Pseudomonadota; class Gammaproteobacteria; genus CAIKBL01. Next base: position 2,826 of record JAYUEZ010000382.1, on the reverse strand, counting down.
TGCGCCGCTGCGGAACTACGCGAAGGTCCATGCGAAGAAGCTCGCCGGCCACCAATTTGTGATCAAGGATTTTTCGAAGCGCAATCGTTTCAATCTGATCGAGCGCGTGATGTTTCGGGCAGCAACCCTAGATCAGGGTGCCGCTAAGCATGTTTATCGTTTCGGCATGCGTCTTTCAAGCTTGCGGGAATTTCTCGCGCCGGGCGCAATTTTTCGTGCCCTTTGGCTCAATTTATTCGGTGGCGCCGATTCGTCGAGGCCACGCACTCACCGCACCCCGCCGCCCATGGGGACCCGGCGCCTAGATTAAGTCTGTATCGGCGCCGACATTCTCTAGAGACACGACACTGGCGTTACCGGCTTTTCGCGATTAGCCTGGTGAGCCTCTAAGTCGGAATTTGCGCAGCGCATGCGATACATCGGGTGCAAGTGACAGGCAGTGTGGTTTCGCGCGCGCCGTTTCATGGCTGGACGGTGGTCGGCGCTGCTTTCGCGGTGCTGTTCTTCGCCTACGGTCTGCAATTTAGCTACGGGGTGTTTGTTCCCCGCATGGCGGCCGAACTCGGCTGGAGTCGCGCGCAAACCGCACTGCCGTACTCTATTTATGTATTTATCTATAGCGCACTGAGCGCCGTCACAGGGCAAGCGACGGATCGCTTTGGCCCGTGCCGCGTAATCAGCGCGGGGGCCGTATTGCTCGGCGTCGGTTGGGGGTTAAGTGCGTTGGTTCATCGGCAATGGCAGTTGAATGTGACCTTGGGCCTGATTGCTGCGTTCGGCATGAGCGTCGCTTGGGTGCCCTGCAATGCAACGGTCGCGCGGTGGTTTACGCGCCGCCGTGGTACTGCGGTCGCAATCGCCTCGACCGGTGCAAGCTTCGGCAATTTTCTGATGCCGCCACTGGTGGCAACTTTGCTCCAGTACACAGGCTGGCGGACGACGCTGGGCGCGCTCGCGATCATCAGCGCGATGTTGATGTTATGGGCGGCGCGCTTCATGGTCCGCGATCCCGAATCCCTTGGTCTGTGGCCGGACGGTGCGCGAAGCGCGCCATCGAACTCGGAGCTCACCGGCGGCTTCACGGTACGTGAGATCCGATGGACCGAGCCATTCTTGTTTATCATCGCGATCTATTTTTGCACTTGGCTGGTGGTGTTTATTCCGTTTGTCCACGCGCCGGCTTACGCGCAGGATCTCGGCCTTTCGCGGGCGCTCGGTGCATCGATCTTAAGCGCGATTGGACTCAGTGGCATGATAGGCCGCCTTTCCTCTGGCATCGTTTCCGATTCGATTGGCCGGACTCCGGCGTTGCTCGCGATTTGCGCGTTGCAGGCGTTGAGCTTCGTGCTCTTCGGTAGGGCGGACACTGCGGCGACGTTATTGATCGCGGCGCTGGTTTTTGGCCTGTCGTATGGCGGCTGTGTCGCGCTACTCCCATCGTTGTGCGGCGATCTCTTCGGGCGCGCGCATGTCGGCAGTGTGGTCGGCGTGATCTTCGCGATCGCGGGTTCACCCGCTGCCGTTGGACCTTATCTCGCGGGATGGTTATACGATTTGAGTGGCAGTTATCGCAGCACGTTTCTGATCGCGGCTGGACTGAACGCGCTGGCTTTTGTATTGACTGGGGTGCTGGCTTGGCGGGTAAACCGCGCTCCTCGACGGTCGCGCACCTAGCCCGCACATGTCCCAGGCATTTTTAGATGGCTTCTAGTGTGCCGTCCCGCAATGAGCCTTCCCCATAACGATATAGTTGGGTCGCTTGCCCTCGAACCACGATACGGCGTTGCTCGTCGTCGCCATAGCGCCGCTATTACTCCTCCTCGCGCCTGGTCTCGTGGTCCGATCGCTGCGCGAATTATCGAAGTTCATTACGGGACGGCACACTAGTGGTACCGTGCACTCGAGTCATCGCGAGAGAGTACCGATGTGTGGATTTTGCGCAGTATTTTCTGGGGTCCCGCATTGGACCGAAACGGCGAGTGATGCAGGCGACCGTGCAGTAGAAACCGGCGGGCCCGAAAGGCGAATCAGTCGGCAACGCCGCGTGCGTCTCTTGAATGCAGTGCTCGCGCATTTCGGTTGCCGCCTTGACGACTGGATGACGGCGCAGTATCTCGTGAGCAGCCAAACCGGTCGCACTGAAATAGTGATGCAGCTGCCGCAAGTCTGGCGCGTCGTTGAGGACATCGCGGGGCGTGCGGTCGATCCGCTGCATCCCGAGTTGCTGGCGGCGTTGGCGGCGCGCGCGGGTCTCGCCGAGTGACTGCGTGTGCTGGAAGGGTGCCGATTATCATCGTCACCGGCTTTCTCGGTAGTGGCAAAACCACGCTGTTGAATCACCTGCTACGCGAGCCGGCGCTATGCGACGCCGCGGTGTTGGTGAATGAGTTCGGTGAGATTGGTCTCGATCACCAGTGGATCGAAGCGATTGCTCAAAACACCGTCCTGCTCGCGAGTGGTTGTGTGTGTTGCACCATCCGCGACGATTTGCGCAGTGCAGTTCTCGAACTTCAAGCGCGGCGTGCGTGCGGCGCGATTCCGCCGTATAGGCGGCTCGTGATTGAAACCACCGGACTTGCCGATCCGGCGCCGATTATCGCAACCTTCATGAGTGATCCCGAACTGCGATATCACTATCGGGTCGCGCTGGTCATCGCCACCGTCGACGCGGTCAACGGTCTCGCGCAGCTTAGCACCCACGACGAATCGTTGAAGCAGGTGGCGGTGGCCGATCGCATCGTCATAACCAAAAGCGATTTGGTCGAGCCACTGTCTACCGCAAAGCTACGACAACGTCTTACCGCGATTAATCCGGTCGCCGAGATG
>JAYUEZ010000381.1:0-1557 GCA_043738965.1 Gammaproteobacteria bacterium | reverse complement strand
AACGCGCGGCATCAACCATCAGAACCGGTGCGGCTTGATAGTGCTGGAAGAAGCGCGCGTATTCGTGAATTAGGCGCTCGAGATAGGCGGCATCGATGGCGCGTTCGTAACCGATCCCGCGCGTTTCAATCCGCCGGAGCAATACGTCCACTGGCGCCGCGAGGTAAATGACCAGATCAGGGATTGGCACCTGCGGCGCAAAGCGCTTAAAAATCTCGTCGTATAGCGCAAACTCTTGGTCGTCGAGTGCGATCTGCGCGAATAGGCGATCCTTATCGAATATAAAATCGGCGATCACCGCAGGCACGAACAAATCAGTCTGCGACCAAGGTTGTAACTGCCGCGTGCGTTGGCACAGAAAGTGAAGCTGAGTCGCCAATGCGTAACGAGAACGGTCGCCATAGTACTGCGGTAGAAACGGATTATCCGCCGCCCCCTCGAGCAGGAGCTCAGCGCCCAGGTGGGCTGCGAGACGGCGCGTTAAGCTGGTTTTACCCACCCCAATAGGACCTTCTACCGCGATAAATCGCGGGATCTTTTCGATACTAGAAGCCATCTCAAAAATGCTTGTGAGGTGTTCAGACTAGGCGCGCGGCCTTTGAGGGGCGCAGTTTACACGTAGTAAATGAGTACCGGCGAAGGTCGCGCAACAACGTATGGGCACCTCACAAGCATTTTTGAAATGGCTTCTAGTCATAGGCGCGAAATGACAGCGGTCGCGAACCGCTCGCGCACGCGGCTTATGGGGCCGATACCCGGGATCGTGAGCGTTGGTGCGATTTCATACAACGGAATCACGACGAACGCGCGCTCCGCGATGCCGGGATGGGGGAGCGTGAGTCGCTCACTGGTAAGGAGGCGTTGATCAACGATCAGAATATCCAAATCCAAGGTGCGCGGACCCCAATGAAACTCCCGCACCCGATGATGTGATCGTTCCAAGGCCTGTAACGCATCGAGTAACATCAACGGTTCCAGATGGGTCTCAAGCTTAGCCACGGCGTTGATATAGTCGGGTTGCTCGGACGGGCCCATGGGGGGGGTGCGATAGAGCGCTGATTGCGCCAGCACGCGCGTCCCCGGTAGCGCGCTTAGCTCGACGAGCGCGCGTGTGATCTGCGCTTTGGGATCATCAAGATTGCTACCGAGCCCGATAAACGCCGTCGCCGGCGAGTCTTGCACCACCGGCTCTCGCTAGTCGCCGGCGGGACTACTTGCCGCGCCACCCCGCCGGCGCGGACGTCGATGGCGCCTGGGTTTAGGGGTACTGCGTGTGTTTTCGAGAAGTTGTGCACGACCACCTTCATCCGCGGCGAGATAATTAGTCCACCATTCCGCGGCTTCGGTTACCGGATCGCCGGCTTCGGCGCGCAACAATAGAAAATCGTAGGCGGCACGAAATCGCGGATGTTCGGTTAAACGCGGCGCGCGCTTGGCGATGTGTTTGACCAAGCGCGGTTGGAGCGCCCAAATCTCGCGCGTGACATTGGTGAAACGTCGCGGCATGGCAATCCGCGCGACTTGCTTGGAAATCACCGTATCCGCTGCCAGTTGCAT
>JAYUEZ010000380.1:0-4217 GCA_043738965.1 Gammaproteobacteria bacterium | reverse complement strand
TGAAGTCTCCGGTACGTTGTTCGATAACTTCCGTGAGGACGTCCGCACGGGCCATCTGCCACAGGTTTCGTGGATCGCGGCGCCCGAAGCGTATTCCGAACATCCGAATTGGCCGGCGAACTATGGCGCCTGGTACATCTCGCAAATTCTCGATGCGTTAACTGCCAATCCGGAGGTCTGGAGCAAGACTGTGTTGTTCATCAACTATGACGAGAATGGCGGCTTCTTTGATCACATGGTGCCGCCAAGCCCGCCACAGTTCGCGACCCAAGGCCTCTCCACCGTCGATACCGTCAACGAGATCTTCCCTGGTGACAACGTGCATTCAGCGGGTCCGTACGGTTTTGGCGTGCGCGTCCCCATGCTCGTCGTCTCGCCGTGGAGCAAGGGCGGCTATGTCAATTCGCAAGTCTTCGATCACACGTCGCTCATTCGTTTTCTAGAAACTCGCTTTGCACACGAGCATCCCGGTTTGATCGAAACGAACATCACGCCGTGGCGGCGTGCGGTGGCGGGTGACCTCACCTCGACGTTGAATTTCGCACGACCGAACGCCACGCTCGTGACGTTACCAAGCACGGCTACCTACGACCCACCGGTCAAGGATTTTCATCCCAACGACGATATCACCGCGCCAGCGAACCAAGTCGTCCCGGTGCAAGAGCCCGGCGTGCGAAGAGCCAAAGCCCTACCGTACCGCCTGCAAGCTCGTGGAAAAGCCAACACCGCAGACGGCACCTTTGAGATCGATTTCCGGAATACCGGCAGAGCTGCAGCCGTCTTTCAAGTGCGTTCCGGTAACGTAGCGGATGTGCCACGCACCTACACCGTCGAACCGCTTAAGCAGCTCAGCGATGTTTGGTCGGCGGCGGCGGACGGTACGTATAATCTTGCGGTGTACGGACCGAATGGATTCTTCCGCGCCTTCAAAGGTGCGCTTACTGGCGGATCCAATGCGCGCCTCGAGGTACGAATCGAAGACGGCGATGACGATGGAGAGGATGGCCGTCTCACGCTGCTTATCGCCAATCTCGGCGCGCGTAACGGCAACGTGCGGGTTCGCGACAACTACACGGGCGAAACGAGCGAAAATTATTTAGCACCTGGAAAGCGGATGAGGCGGCGCACGCAATTGCGACGCAATTTTGGTTGGTACGATGTGCTGATAACCGTCGATCAAGATCCGGCCTTCGCGTATCAACTCGCGGGCCATGTGGAGACGGGCAAGGACAGTATCACCGATCCGGCGATGGGCGGCGTCACGGTCAAAATCTGACGCCTATCGCCTTCAGCAGGGCCCGCGGTGCGTGAGAGCAACGGGGTCCCTGCCTTATTCCCACCGATCAAAGAATCGAGTAACGGGCCGGCGAGCCGCTGCTCGTCCGGGGGGTCATCAAGTTAATTTTTTCCGCTTCGCTGCCATCATCAATCTCGCGGAAAATAGAATTGTGCAAACCTCATTCTGAAAAATCATTTCTGAATCAGTTCGTTGCGCACCCACCTACTGACCCATTTTGCGCTGGGTGTTTTTTCGCACATTAATAGGCATGATAAGCGCCACCGTCGGCGTGCTCCTATAGATAAAACATAAGCCCCTCCCTGTCCCTGCGGACACGAGAGAATTTCATTAGGAACAAATCATGGACAAGTACAAGGTCTTGCGGATCATGGACGGTCGTCTGGTCGAACTCGCGGAATTCGATAACGAAGCAGCCGCCGTGGATCTCGCGGATCACGCTAAATACATGCGGCCGTTTGTTTACAAAGACGATGGAACACGCGAATTCGCTACCCTGTCGGTCGATGGCGCGCTAAAACATTCGATACGGATCGTGAGTCGTCGAAACTAATCTCCTGCATTCTCCACCACCGCAACTTCTCCTCCAACAAGACTGGCCTTAACGCAGGGCACTACCTTCCGGCATCGCTGATCGGCCAGCCACTTGTCATCAAGCGTACATAGTGCGCTCATACATTCCGAACCAGCGCCTCGTGGTGCCGTCACCCAGTGAGAGCAGCGTGTTAGTGAATGTTGAGGAACCTTCAATGCTGGATACCCCAATCGAATCGACACTTCGACCAACAGGCTTCGCACAGGGTCGCGTATCGACACAAACGCTCGCGCGGTGGTCCATGGTCCGGCAAATCGCCGAACTCGAAGACGCGCTCGAAGACAGCTATCACCGTGCAGATCATGAAGCGGTTTATGCGTGGGCCGAACGTGCGCGGGCCGTACTCGCGCGGAAGCGTGAGGAATTGCGGCGGCTTTGACTGGCGCGCGCCGAAAGCTGAGTAATGCACGCAGTGGTCGATAGCATATCGACCTGCTGTTATTGTGGGAGCGACTCTCAAAAAAGCGACTATTAGTCGCGATAGGACGCAAGCGTAGAAGCCGTGTCAGTAATTCCAAGAACTGTCGTAAAGCTAGTCGCGGCCATCGCGCTGATGGCGACGCAGACCCCAGCGCAAGCCTTAACCCTCCAATTCGACTACCGCTTTGACTCCGCGAACTTCTTTGCTGATCCTTCACGTCAATCAGTATTAAACGCGGCAGGCACTTACTTCTCGTCGCTGCTAACCGACTCGCTCACGGCGATTACCTCCAGCGGTCAAAATCTTTTCACCGCGGAATTTCTCGCGCCGAGCACCTTGCAATCCACGCTAATTCCGAATTTCAGCGTGGCCGCCGATACCTTGGTGGTATTCGTCGGCGGCAATAGCACACTCGGCGCCGGGACTTTGGGGCAGGGCGGGCCTGGTGGCTATTCGGCACAGGGTTCCCCAGCCTTTCTGAATACGGTGGCGATGCGGGGTCAAAGCGCACCGACCACTGGTCAGTCGGCGACGGAGTTCGCGCCATGGGGTGGTTCCGTGATCTTCAATTCCACCGCCCAGTGGTATTTCGATAGCGACGTTACCACCACTGAAGCCTTCGCTGGCTCGGACTTTTATTCAGTGGCGCTGCATGAGCTTGGGCATCTGCTTGGTCTTGGAACCGCCGACTCCTGGTTTACTCTCATTAGCAACGGTGTCTTCACGGGCGCGGCGACCGTCGCGGCCAAGGGCGCTTCGGTTCCGGTTACCGCTGATCGCGGACATTGGGCAGAAGGTACGCAGGGCGTGGTCAATGGCCAGCCGCAAGAAACGGCCATGGATCCCACGCTCACTGTTGGGTCGCGAAAACGCTTTACCAACGTCGATGTGGCGGCGCTCGATGATATCGGTTGGCAGATCGCGCCCACCGTGTCGCCGCGACAGGTTCCGCTATTGCATCCATTTCTAGCGCTCATGTTGGGCGCGTTACTCAGCGGCGTGGCACATCGACGACAGACGCGCAGCTGGCCAAAGCGGTGAGGCCAGCGCCATCAATCGTCAAGTTCGCCCTCGGCCTCGGCGTAATTTATGGCCTGCTATATTTTGCCTATGGCGCGGTGCCCGACCAGGTATTGCGCTCAAACGTGTATTTTGTGGGCTTGGTCCAGCCGAGCGCGTCTCTGGTGAATTTTCTGGGCGCGAACGAAGGCGCGCGCGCGGTGATGAATCAATTGATCTCGCCGCGTGCGGTACTCGAGATTGTGCGCGGCTGTGATGGCTCGGGTGCGTTGTTTTTATTAATCGCGGCCATGCTCACGTTTCCCGCGACATGGCGCCTCAAAACACTCGGCATCATCGCCGGTGCGGGTGCTATCTATGTGCTTAACCTGATGCGGCTGGTGGGCCTATATTTTGTCGCGGCTTATAAGCCGGCGTGGTTCTTGCCGTTGCACACGTATTTTATCCCCACGCTGCTCATCGTCCTTGTCTGTTTGTTGTTTATGGGTTGGACAGCGCTCGCGACCAGGCCGCGCGATGCAACACCACGTTCTACGTAATTCAGCGCTACGACTCCTCGCGGCGTGGTTACTCTTGTCGCTGGCAGGCTACGCCTATGGCGAGGCGCTACTCGTGCGTTGTCTACCGCTGATCGCGGCAACCGTTCAACTGATTGCGCCCCAATACACCCCCAAAGTCGTCATCAATTCACGCGATGGCGAAGCCAATCTCGTGCTCGATTCACGGGTGCGACAGGCAATTCACCTGAGCGAGGACTTGATCATTCCCGTCGGTCAACCGGTGCCGGCCAGCGCGAACGTCGTGCACGTGTTAGTGCCGCTCGTGCTCTTTTTCTGCGTGGTATGCGCGTGGCCCGCGCGCGATTGGCGCGAACAAGCGTTAGC
>JAYUEZ010000379.1:0-1564 GCA_043738965.1 Gammaproteobacteria bacterium | reverse complement strand
CTAGCTACCCGCATGCCTGGGATCCTGCCACCGCTAACCGAAGCCGAAGCGTTCGAACTCGCTGTAATCCAGTCCGTGGCGGCGCAACCTTGGGCGGCCGCCAGTTGGCGCCAGCGACCCTTTCGTGCCCCGCACCATACCGCCTCGGCCGTCGCCATCGTCGGTGGTGGGGCCTTACCGAAACCGGGCGAAATATCGCTCGCCCATCACGGGATCCTGTTTCTTGACGAGTTACCCGAATTTGATCGGCGTGTGTTGGAGGTCTTGCGCGAGCCGTTGGAAAGTGGCCGCGTCGCCATCGCGCGGGCCGCGAGCCATGTCGAATTTCCGGCCGAATTCCAACTCATTGCCGCGATGAATCCATGTCCTTGCGGCTATGCAGGTGATCCTTCGGGTCGTTGCACGTGCTCACCGGAGCGCATCGCGCGCTATCGCGGTCGACTTTCCGGTCCCTTAATCGATCGCATCGACATTCAACTCGAAGTGGCGCGAGAAACCGATTGGTTGTCAACGCCAACGCCAGCGCAAGCTGAAGCAAGTTCGGTAATTCGCGACCGCGTGGCAACCGCTCGTGCCCGCGCTGTGGCCCGCCAAGGCAAGCTGAACCGCGAGCTCAGCGCGCGCGATCTACGTGAATTCGTGGCGCTAGATCCCGCTAGTGAGCGCTTTCTTGAAAGTGCTTTTCACCGCTTTAATCTGTCTGCTCGCACCTACCATCGATTGCTAAAGCTGGCCTTGTCCATCGCCGATCTCGACGGACGCGCGACGGTTACGCAAAACGATTTAGCCGAAGCCTTAACGCTGCGTCGCTTGGATTTACGCGCGGCCGAGGAATCGCGGCGCCGCGCCGGCCTTTACCAATGAGGAAGGCATCCGTTAGATTGGACCAGTCCTGCAACCTGAAATGGATTCCATGCGTGGCTAAGAAGCCGTATCTAATAGGCATTACGACCGAGACTAGCTTCGTCGCCGAGCAATCGGATCCGGAGCGCAGCCGCTACGTCTTCGCCTACACCATAACGATTGAAAACACTGGCCGCGTGGCGGCACAACTGCTATCGCGACATTGGATAATTACCGATGCCGCAGGCCAGGTGCAGGAAGTAAAAGGCGAGGGGGTCGTCGGCGAACAACCGTACCTCGAACCTGGTGAATCCTTTCGCTACACCAGCGGCGCCGTGCTCGAAACGCCCGTGGGCACCATGCAAGGCAGCTATCAGATGATCGCCGACGACGGACAACGCTTCGAAGCACCCATACAGGTTTTTCGTCTGTCCGTACCGAATGTGCTGCATTGACCCGCTAATGGCGAACAACCTGCCGCGATAAAGCATGGCGACTTACGCCATCGGTGATGTGCAAGGCTGCTACGGCGAGCTGCAGTCGCTGCTCGCGAAAATTGGATTTTCCCCGGCGCGCGATGTGCTGTGGTTCGTCGGTGATTTAGTCAATCGCGGACCCGCAAGTCTTGCCGTGTTGCGCTTTGTCAAAGCCCTTGGCGAGCGCGCCATCACCGTGTTGGGCAATCACGATCTGCATTTACTCGCATGCCGCTTTGTCTCGA
>JAYUEZ010000378.1:0-4222 GCA_043738965.1 Gammaproteobacteria bacterium | reverse complement strand
ATGGCGCGCTTCACGGCCTCGTTCTCGGCCGCGACCTGCAAGATAGGCCCTTGGCTTTGTTTGATTGCCGTGTCTGGATCTTTCAGACCGTGGCCGGTGAGTGTACAGGTGATGAGGCTGCCATCGGCGATCTTGCCGCGCGTGATATCGCGCAACAGACCCGCGACCGCAATCGCCGACGCCGGCTCGCAGAACACGCCTTCGGTTTCCGCCAACTGGCGCTGCGTGTGCAGGATCTCGTCGTCGGTAAGGCTATCGAACCACCCGCCCGACTCGCGGACCGCGGCCCACGCCAGATCCCACGATTGCGGATTGCCAATGCGAATCGCGGTCGCCACGGTTTCCGGTTCGGCCACGGGATGACCCGCAATAAACGGCGCCGCACCCGCCGCTTGATAACCCACCATGACTGGGCGTGTCGCGGTCACCGCCGCGAATGGGAACGCGCAGGTATCGACGCAGTAGCCACAGGCGGCGGTCTTCGGCTGAATTGCGGCGTATTCGCTAAAGCCCGTCCAATAGGCGCTGATATTGCCCGCGTTGCCGACGGGTATGCAGTGATAATCCGGCGCGCGCCCTAAGGCATCGACAATTTCAAACGCCGCGGTCTTCTGGCCCTGCAAACGATACGGATTTATGGAGTTGACGATCGCGACCGGCGCCACGCTCGCCATGTCTTTGACAATGCGCATGCCGTCGTCGAAGTTGCCCTTGATCTGAATGACCACCGATCCTTGAATCGTCGCCTGCGCTAATTTGCCGAGCGCAATCTTGCCTTCGGGGATTAAGACGAAACAGCGTATTCCCGCGCGCGCCGCATACGCGGCGGCTGATGCCGAAGTGTTGCCGGTGGAAGCACAAATGATCGCACGCGACCCTTCGCTCACAGCTTGAGTCACCGCCATTGTCATCCCGCGATCTTTGAACGAGCCAGTGGGATTCAAGCCTTCGAATTTAGCGTAAAGGCTGATCCCACGCCCCACCGAACGCGCGAGATTCTCCAGCGGAATGAGCGGCGTATTGCCTTCGCACAAGCTAATCACTCGCGTATCCGGAACGATGGGCAGGCGCGCGCGATAGCGCTCGATAAGGCCGCGATACAAGGTTCCCGCCACGATCATGCAAACTCCTCCAACCGGATCCGCACAATGCGACCCTGAATCGAATCCAAACGTTCGATCGCGACAATGGCTTCGTTCATCGCACGTTCTTTCACCCGGTGAGTCAGGATCACAATCGGCACATCCGCCGCGGCCACATGATGTTCGAGTTGGAGTAGCGCTTCGATACTGATCCCGCCATCGCCTAGGATTCGCGTGACATCCGCCAACACGCCCGGCCGATCGGCCGCCAGCAAGCGCAGATAATACGCGGTCTCGATCTCGGCGATATCGAGAATCGGTAAGTCTTCCAGCGTGTCCGGTTGGAACGCGAGATGCGGCACGCGATTTTCAGGATCCGTCGTCAACGCGCGAACCACATCGACTAAATCCGCGACCACTGACGAGGCCGTCGGCTCAGCGCCCGCGCCCGCGCCAGACAGCAACACCGGTCCCGCCGCGTCGCCGCGGACTAGCACCGCATTCATGACCCCGTTGACACGGGCAATGGGTTGCGCCTGCGGGATCAACGTCGGATGCACGCGCAGTTCAATCCCCGCTGCAACCTGGCGCGCGATGCCGAGATGTTTGATGCGATAGCCGAGACGCTCCGCGTACTGCACATCCTCGCGCGTGATGTGCCGAATGCCTTCGACATACACTTTCGAAAACTGGAGCGGGATCCCAAACGCGAGCGCGGCCAAAATTGTCAGCTTGTGCGCGGCGTCAATACCATCGATATCAAACGAAGGATCGGTCTCGGCATAGCCTAAGCGCTGCGCTTCAGCCAATACTTCGCCGAAATCGCGGCCGCCGTCGCTCATCGCGGATAAGATGAAATTGCAGGTGCCGTTGATGATGCCAGCGAGCCATAGAATATCGTTGCCGGCCAGCGCTTCGCGCATGACTTTGATGACGGGAATGCCGCCGGCTACTGCCGCCTCAAAAGCGATCATCACACCACGCGCCTGCGCGGCCGCGAAAATCTCGTTGCCGTGTTGGGCAATGAGCGCCTTATTCGCGGTCACCACATGCTTGCCGTTGTGAATCGCGCGCAACACCAAGGTGCGCGCCGGCTCGATGCCGCCGATGAGCTCGGCGACGATGGCAACGCGGGGATCGTCCACCACCTTCAGCGCGTCTTCTACAATCTCGATGCCAGTGAGGTCGATGTCACGCGTCTTGCGCGGATTACGCGCGGTGACAACAACGGCCTCGATCCGGCGGCCAGCGCGCGCGGCAATGAGCACGGCATTCCGCCGCAATACGGTAAGCGTGCCGCCCCCAACAGTACCTAAGCCGAGCAATCCAATTTTTACTGGGGGTAAATCCACGCGCGCGTGCTCCAAATAAATCGACTAGCGAGCCGCCACCAGCGGCCGCTCCGGATCGCGCAACAATTCTTTGATGCTGCGCAAAGCCTGACGCGTGCGATGCGGATTCTCAATGAGCGCAAAGCGCACGAAGCGATCACCGTATTGACCGAAACCAATGCCGGGCGAAACCGCGACCTTCGCTTGCAGCAGTAGCTGCTTCGAAAATTCGAGGGAACCGAGCGCTTGAAACTGCGGCGGGATCTCCGCCCACACGAACATCGTGCCGCGCGGTTTCTCGACTGGCCAGCCGGCGGCGTTCAAGCCTTCGCATAACACGTCGCGCCGCTGTTGATACGTTTCGCGGATTTCGCTCACGCAGTCTTGCGGGCCTTCAAGCGCGGTAATCGCCGCGATTTGTACCGGCGTGAACATGCCGTAATCCAAATACGATTTCATCCGCCCCAGGGCATAGACCAAATCCGGATTGCCAACCATGAAACCGATGCGCCACCCCGGCATGTTGTAACTCTTGGACAGCGTGAAAAACTCGACGGCGAGATCTTTCGCGCCGGGAATTTGCATGATCGACGGGGCGCGATAGCCATCGAAAACCAAATCCGCATACGCGAGATCATGCACCACATAAATCCCGTGCTCACGCGCGATGTCAATCACATGTTTAAAGAAGTCGAGCTCGACACATTGCGTGGTCGGATTGCTCGGAAAATTGAGCAGCAACATTTTTGGCTTCGGCCAGCTATCGCGAATGGCTTTTTCGAGCTCGGCGAAGAAATCGATACCGGGGCCGATCGGCACATGCCGAATGTCCGCGCCCGCGATCACGAAGCCGTAAGGATGAATGGGATAGGACGGATTCGGAACCAGCACCGCGTCGCCGCGATCGACAGTCGCCAGCGCGAGGTGCGCGAGGCCTTCTTTTGAACCGATGGTCACGATGGCCTCGCGATCGGGATCGAGCTCCACGTCAAAACGCTGTCGATACCAATTACAAATCGCTCGCCGGAGCCGCGGAATGCCCTTCGACACGGAATAGCGATGGGTATCCCCGCGTTGTACCGCTTCAATGAGCTTATCGACAATATGGCGCGGGGTCGGTTGATCCGGATTGCCCATGCTGAAATCGATGACATCGTCGCCACGGCGACGGGCGGCCATCTTCAATTCCCCAACCTCGTTGAACACGTAGGGCGGAAGACGTTGAATGCGAGGGAATTCTTTAGCCAAGGCGATTACACTAGGTTGACGAGTTCGGCGACGATTGCGGGGTCCGAAAGCTACCGGCCCGACGCGCCGCTGTCAAACCGCGATTCGCGTTTTATCGTCCTTCACACGAGCATTCACGAGCATGACTGATTCCACTTTAGCAAGCGTTCAGCAAACGCTACTTGAACCGGCCGGACTTGACCTCGGCGCCCTGGAACGCGTGCTGGCGACGCTCGTGGGGCAGCAAGTCGACTTGGCCGATTTATTCTTCGAGTACTCACGCGGTGAGGCGTGGAGTTTGGAAGACGGCATCGTCAAGGAGGGCTCGTTCGCTCTCGACCAAGGCGTTGGCGTGCGCGCGGTCGTCGGTGAAAAAACCGGCTTCGCGTATTCGGATGATCTGACCTTACCGGCGTTGCTGAAGGCCGCCGAAGCCGCGCGCGCGATTACGCAACAGGGTCAGACGCGTGACGTGCGGATCGTATCCGCCAGCAGTGCACCCGCGCGTTACACCACGGTTGATCCACTCGAAACGTTGTCGGCGGCCGAAAAGATCGCCTTATTGCGGAGCTTGGATGCGCG
>JAYUEZ010000377.1:0-11217 GCA_043738965.1 Gammaproteobacteria bacterium | reverse complement strand
GAAACAAACTCATGGCGGCGTGGGTATGCGTGTTGATGAGGCCGGGGATTACCGCATGTTGACGACAATCAATTTCGCGCGCGGCCGTGAACCGCTGGCGTGCGTCGATAGTCGGCAGAATGGCGGCGATGCGACCCTGATCGATGGCGATCGAATGGACCGCCAACGCGCTCCCTGTCGGCTCCACCGGAATCACGTATTGGGCGTGAATGATTTGGTCGATGTGTTGCACAAGGCCATCCGCGTTTTTCAAGCCGGGCTACGTTACCATACTGCTCCAATTTCGCCGTACACCCTGGGAGCTTCATGCTGAACTCAACGATCACTCCATTGCGCTGGGAGGCCGATGCGCTTGTCTTACTCGATCAACGCCGACTGCCCGTCGTGGAAGAATTCGTTCGCTGTACGACGTATGAAGCGGTTGTGGAAGCGATTGGCAGCATGGTCGTTCGCGGCGCGCCCGCGATTGGGATTGCCGGCGCGTACGGGGTGGTGCTAGCGGCGCGGACAGCGTTCACCGCCGATCCGAAGCGCTGGCGTGAGGCGCTGCCACCAGCGCTCGCGGCATTGCGCGCGGCACGGCCCACCGCGGTCAATCTCGCGTGGGCCGTGGATCGAATGGCGTCGTTCATCGCCGCACAAAACACCGATCCCATGGCGGGCTTGCTGCGCGAGGCCGCGCGAATTCATGCCGACGATTTGGCGGCCAATCACCGGATGGGAGAACTCGGCGCAGCCTTCATCGCGCCATTGAGCCGGCTGATGACGCACTGTAATGCGGGGGCGCTCGCCACCGCCGGTTATGGCACCGCGCTCGGCGTGGTGCGGAGTGCGCACGCGGCGGGACGAGTTCTCGAAGTGTTCGCGACCGAAACCCGACCCTGGTTACAAGGCGCGCGGCTCACCGCGTGGGAACTTCATCGCGATGGCGTGCCAGTGCGGCTGATCACCGACGGCAGCGCGGCGCATGTCATGCGTGAGCATGGCGTTAGTTGGGTGATCGTCGGTGCTGATCGGGTGGCGGCTAATGGTGATGTCGCGAACAAGATCGGCACCTACGGCCTCGCGCTGGCGGCACGCGCGCACGGCGCGCGTTTCATGGTCGTCGCACCCTGTTCAACCATCGATCTCGCAACCGCGAGCGGGCGCGATATTCCAATTGAAGAACGCCCCGGTGACGAAGTGTTGTCGTTAAGTGGCGCGCGACATGCGGCGCTAGGGGTTTCGGCGTTAAATCCGGTGTTCGATGTCACGCCGGCCGACCTCATCGACGTGTTAGTTACCGAACGTGGCGCGCTGCCGCGACCGGATGCGCGGAGCCTCGCCGCGCTGCTCGCCAAACCCCCAATTTAAGCCCTGGTTGGGGTGTCGATCGGCGACACTCTCGTGCTACACTCCGCTGTCTCGCGCGGAACTCGATTTCCGCTGAAATTCTAAGAACTTATAACCCTCGATTCACCGCTTTAAGCAGAGATAATTAGCTCACTCTCATGGTCGATTTCGCGCGGCAATTAATTCCGGTCAATATCGAAGACGAGATGCGACAGTCCTACATGGATTACGCGATGAGCGTAATCGTGGGGCGGGCGCTACCTGACGTTCGCGATGGTCTAAAACCGGTCCACCGGCGCGTGCTGTATGCAATGCACGAGTCGAATAATGTGTGGAATCGGGCGTATGTGAAATGCGCGCGTGTGGTCGGTGAGGTGATGGGTAAATATCACCCGCACGGCGATAACGCGATTTACGACACCCTGGTGCGGATGGCGCAGCATTTTTCGCTGCGTTACATGCTGATCGACGGCCAAGGCAACTTCGGCTCGGTCGATGGTGACGCCCCCGCCGCGATGCGCTACACCGAATGTCGACTCGCGCGTTTGGCCGGCGAGCTGCTCGCGAATATTGACGAGGAAACCGTCGATTTCGTGCCGAACTACGACGGTAAGGAGCAGGAACCGCTGGTCCTGCCGGCGCGGGTGCCAAATCTCCTTGTCAATGGCTCGAGCGGCATCGCGGTCGGGATGGCGACCAATATCCCGCCGCATAACTTGCGCGAAGTGATCAACGCCTGCGAGGCGTTAATCGACAACCCCGACCTGACCATCGAAGACCTCATGCAAATTATTCCGGGGCCGGACTTTCCGACCGCTGGCGTGATCAATGGCGCGGCCGGGATCCGCGAAGCCTATCGGACGGGACGCGGCCGGATCTATGTGCGCGCGAAAGCCGAAATCGAAGATGCGGAGACCGATTCGCCGCGGATTGTGATCACGGAATTGCCGTATCAGGTGAATAAGGCGCGCTTGATCGAGAAGATTGCGGATCTCGTGCGCGAGAAGCGCGTTACCGGCATTCGTCAAGACGGCCTGCGGGACGAATCCGATAAAGATGGCATGCGGTTGGTCATCGAACTCAAACGCGGCGAAGTGCCGGAAGTGTTGCTGAATAACCTCTATCAGCATACGCAATTGCAGACTGTATTCGGCATCAACACCGTGGCGCTGGTGGATGGCCAACCGCGGACGTTGGATCTGAAGTCGCTGCTCGATAATTTCCTGCGTCATCGACGTGAAGTCGTTACCCGTCGCACTTTGTTCCAACTGCGCAAAGCGCGCGACCGCGCGCATATTCTGGAAGGTCTCGCGATCGCGCTCGCGAATATCGATGAAGTCATCGCGCTGATCAAAGGCTCGCCGGGGCCGAGCGAAGCGCGCGCGGCACTCGCGGCGCGCGTGTGGCAGCCGGGTGTGGTCTTGGTCATGCTCGAGCGGGCTGGCGCAACGGCCTCGCGGCCGGATGATCTGCCGCAGGAGAGTGGCTTGCAGGGCGAGGGTTATCGGCTGTCCGATCGTCAGGCCAAAGAAATTCTCGACATGCGCTTGCAGCGGTTAACCGCGCTCGAGCAAGACAAAATCATCGAAGAATACCGGGAAATCCTCGAGCGTATCGACGATTTGTTGGACATCTTACAGCGTCCAGAACGCTTGCTGCAGGTGATTCGGGACGAGCTGATTGAAATCCGCGAGGCCTATGGCGACGCACGCCGCACGCGCATCGAAATCACGCAGGAAGACTTATCCCTCGAGGATTTAATCAGTCCCGAAGACGTGGTCGTGACTTTATCGCACTTGGGCTACACCAAGTCGCAACCGATCGCGACCTATCGCTCGCAGCGGCGCGGCGGCAAGGGTAAAACGGCGACCACCACGCGGGACGAGGATTTCGTCGACAAGTTATTTGTCGCCAACACCCACGACACGTTGCTGTGCTTCTCCAATCGCGGCAAGGTGTACTGGTTGAAGGTTTACGAATTACCGCAAGCCAGTCGCACCGCGCGCGGCAAACCGTTGGTCAATCTGCTGCCGATGGTCGATGCTGAACGGATCACGGCGGTGTTGCCGATCAAGGAATTCGACCCCGATCTTTTTGTAGTCATGGGGACGCGTCTCGGCACCATCAAGAAAACTTCGCTGGCGGAATACTCACGGCCACGGACCAGTGGCATCATCGCCGTTGATCTCGCACCCGAAGATACCTTGGTTGGCGTCGTTCTGACGGATGGTGCGCGTGATTTGATGCTGATTAGCTCGGGCGGCAAAGCCGCGCGGTTTTCGGAACTCGAAGTGCGGCCGATGGGCCGTACCGCGCATGGTGTGCGCGGCATTCGCCTGGCGGCCGGCCACGTGGTAATCGCGTTACTCCCCATCGACCCCGAACGCGCGATCCTGATCGCGACTGAAAATGGTTACGGCAAACGCACCCTTGCTGAAGAATTTCCGACGCATGGGCGCGGCGGCCAGGGCGTGATCGCCATTCAAACTTCTGATCGCAACGGTGCTGTCATCGGCGCGGCGGTGGTCGCCGCCGATGACGAGATTATGTTGATTTCGGACGGCGGCACCCTGGTTAGAACGCCGGTCGAGGGCGTGTCCGTGGTGGGTCGGAATACGCAAGGCGTGCGCCTCATCACCTTGAGCGCGGGTGAAAAATTGGTGGGCATGGAGCCAATTGCCGACCTCGGTGGTGACGACAATGGGGAGCCGCCGGACACCGCAGTGGATAACGAGCCCTAACACAACGCCACTAGTTCCTTGATTAGCAGCGGCGCGTGAACGACGATTAACGAATGAGCACAGAGGAAGCAGCGTTAAAGGCGATTCGGGATGAAATCGACCAGCTCGATCGCGAATTCCTGCGTCTGATTAACCAACGCGCACAGTGTGCGATCGAAGTCGGCCGCATCAAGCGCAAAACAGGCGCCACCACCGTCTTGTATCGCGCGGAGCGTGAAGCCGAAGTGCTGCGTCGCGCTCGCGATACTAACCCTGGCCCACTGCCCACGCCTGATGTCGTCCGTTTGTTGCGCGAAGTCATGTCGGCGTGCCTCGCTCTTGAACATCCAATAACCGTGGCCTATCTCGGACCGGCGGGCACCTACACACAGGCGGCCGCGCTCAAGCATTTCGGTGGCGCCGTCAGTTTGCAGCCAGCGGCCAGTATTGATGAGATTATTCGGTGCGTGGAGTGTCAGACAGTGACGTTTGGCGTGGTGCCCATCGAAAACTCGCTCGAAGGACCGGTTAATCACACGCACGATTGTTTATACGCCTCGAACCTGCAAATTTGCGGCGAAGTGAATTTGGCCGTCCATCATCAGTTTCTAACGCATGCACAGCATGTTGTGGCCGTGACACGAGTGTATGCACACGCGCAAGCCTTGGCGCAATGTCGGCGTTGGCTGGATGCGAATTGTCCGAACGCCGAGCGCGTGGCGACCACAAGCAATGCTGAAGCGGCACGCCGCGCGGCGGAAGAACCTACCACCGCGGCCATTGCCGCCGCAGTCAACTCTGAACTCTACGCGTTGCCGATCCGCACCCAAAATATCGAGGATCAGTCTGACAATACCACGCGCTTCCTCATCGTCGGCCAGATACAAGTACCAGTGTCGGGTGATGATTTAACGTCCTTGGTGTTCAGCACGAAGAATCGCGCGGGCGCGTTGTGCGAAGTGTTACAAGCCCTGGCCGCGAGCAATATCAGCATGACGCGTATTCAATCGCGGCCGTTGCGCGCCGGCACCTGGGAGTACGTATTTTTTGTCGACATCGTCGGTCACCGCGATGAGCCGCAAGTGGCCGCGGCACTCCGTCAGATCGGCGAGCGCACGTCGATGTGCCGGGTTCTTGGTTCGTATCCGCGTGCCGTGCTGTGACGCACGGTAAATCCCGTAGCCGTTGATCAAGTAGTCGTCGAACCGCGTGATAAATCGACTCGCAGTGATCGGCGTCGGTCTCATCGGTGGCTCGCTGGCGCGCGCGATGCGCGAGCGCCGCATGGTCCAAGAAATCGTCGGCGTGGGGCGTGACGAGCGGAATTTGCAACGCGCCGTCGAACTCGGCGTCATCGATTCGTACACCTTTGATTTCGCCACCGCGGTTAGCGTCGCCGATTTAGTCGTGGTCGCCACCACCCTCGGCGCGACGCGTGATGTTTTCCGGCGCCTCGCTGCCCATCTATCGGCAAGTGCGATCGTGACCGATGTCGGCAGCGTCAAAGCCAGCGTGATCGAGGACGCGCGCGCCACGCTCGGTCCACATTTTGCGCGATTTGTTCCTGGTCATCCGATCGCCGGTGGCGAAAAAAGTGGCGTCGAGGCGGCGACTGCGGATCTATTCGAACGGCATCGGGTCATTTTAACGCCGGTCAACGAGACTGCTCCCGTCGCGCTCGCGACGATGCGTGAGATTTGGACGCGGGTCGGCGCCACGGTGTCAGACATGGAAGCGAGCCATCACGACGCAGTCCTGGCGGCGACCAGTCATCTGCCGCATGTGCTCGCGTATGCGCTGGTCGACTGCTTGGCGGGAATGAGTGATTCGGGGGCTATTTTTGATTTCGCGGCCGGTGGTTTTCGCGACTTCACGCGGATTGCGTCGAGCAGCCCCGACATGTGGCGCGATATCGCACTGGCGAATCGCGCGGCGTTGAGCCACGCATGTTCGACCTTCATCGCGACATTCAGTGCCTTGCAACGCGCGATTGATAACAGCGATGGTGACGCGTTACACGCGCACTTCGCGCGCGCTAAGCAGGCACGCGATGCCTATTTATTTGGGCTTACAAAAAAATGAATAACGATCTTCTGATCGCCGAGCCCGGCGGCATCTTGCGCGGTAGCGTCCGCGTGCCCGGCGACAAATCGATCTCGCATCGCGCGGTCATGCTGGGTGCGTTGGCCGATGGGGTCACGGAAATACGTGATTGCCTGATGGGCGAAGACGTCCGCGCGACGATGGGAGCGTTTCGCGCGATGGGGATTAGCATCGACGAATTCGATGGCGGACGGCTAATCCAAGTACATGGCAACGGATTGCATGGACTTAAATCGCCAACCGCGGTGCTCGATTGCGGTAATTCCGGCACGTCCATGCGTTTGCTCTCGGGCATTGTCGCTGGTGCCGGCCTCGGCGCGACCCTGACCGGCGACGAATCCCTGTGCCGACGCCCGATGCGACGGGTGGTCGAGCCCTTGACTCGTATGGGTGCGCGGATCGCGACGCAAGCGAACGGCACGCCGCCGCTCGACATCACGGCCGGACCAGCGCTCCACGGCATCGACTACACGCTGCCGGTGGCGAGCGCGCAAGTGAAATCGGGGGTCTTGCTTGCGGGTTTGTTCGCGAGCGGCGAAACGTCAGTGACCGAACCCGCGCCAACTCGCGATCACACCGAGCGGATGCTCGCTGGGTTTGGGGTGCGAGTCGTGCGGGAAGCCAATCGCGTCAGCGTGGTGAGTGGGCAGCGCCTGACGGCAACTGCCATCACGGTGCCGGCCGACATCTCCTCGGCGGCCTTTTTTCTGGTCGGCGCGGCGTTGGCCGCGGAGGGTGAGTTTTGTTTGCCGGCGGTCGGCGTGAATCCCACGCGGACCGGCGTAATCGAAATTCTGCGGCTGATGGGCGCCTCGATTACGCTCGAAAATCAGCGCGAAATCGGCGGCGAACCCGTCGCCGATCTGCGGGTGCGGCGCACGCCATTGCGCGGCATCGACGTGCCGTCAGCCCTGGTGCCGCTCGCGATTGATGAGTTCCCGGTGTTGTTCATCGCGGCCGCAGGCGCACGCGGCCGCACGCGGGTCACGGGTGCCGAGGAATTACGGCATAAGGAAAGCGATCGCATTGAAACAATGGCGGCTGGCCTTCGTAACCTTGGCATTCAGGTCGAAACGTTCGCTGATGGCATCGAGATCGAAGGTGGGCCGATGGGCGGCGGCGACATCGACAGCCATGGTGATCATCGAATCGCGATGGCGTTCGCGATGGCAAGCGTGCTGGCCACTCGACCCATCACCATCCAACGCTGCGCCGCCATCGCCACCTCCTTCCCGGATTTTGTGCCGCTCTCGCGGCGGGTTGGACTGCACCTTTGACCCGCGTTGAGCGCCCGCCCGTGGTAACGCTCGACGGCCCGAGTGGCACCGGTAAGGGCACGCTGGGTTTGCGCCTAGCCGCTCGTTTAAGCTGGCATTTCCTGGACAGCGGAGCGCTGTATCGTGTGGTGGGACTGCTCGCGAAGCGGCGCGGTGTGGATCTTAACGACGAAGCGGCGTTGGGCCGCCTCGCTGCAACCCTGCCGGTTGCTTTTCAAACGGGCGTCAGCGAGACCGAAATTGTCGTCGAGGGTGTGATAGTCACCGCCGCGGTGCGCGAAGAGGCGACGGGTGAGGCAGCCTCGCAGGTTGCGGCGTGGCCTGCGGTGCGGCTGGCGCTGGTTCAGCGTCAACACGCGTTCCGTCGCCCGCCCGGCTTGATTGCCGATGGACGCGACATGGGAACGGTCATCTTCCCGGACGCCGAGCTCAAGATATTTTTAACCGCGAGCCCTGAAATCCGCGCCGAGAGGCGCCATAAGCAGTTGAGGGAGAAAGGGTTTGATGTTAACCTCGCCCAGCTCTTGGAGGACATCCGTAACCGTGACGAGCGCGATTTTCGCCGCGCGGTAGCGCCGTTGAAGCCCGCACCCGACGCTGAAATCCTCGATACGACCCAACTCGGTATTGCCGAAGTTGAAGCCCGCGTTCTGCAATTAGTGCATGCGCGCGGCGTGGCATGAGGCGCTGGATGTCCATTTGTTCAACCCTTAACCCCTGTGATGGGTAGTTAGCAGAAGTTTACCGGCCTTCCGGTAGCCGCTTCGCACCCTGATCAGAAGAGAAAATACCAGCATGTCGGAAGCCAGTTTGTCGGAACCCAGTTTGTCGGAAGCCATTCAGTCCGAAAGTTTTGCCGAGTTATTCGAGCTCAGCCTCGTTCAAACCAAGATGAAGCCAGGGACGATCATCCAGGGGACGATCGTCGAAATCACCGCCGATCGCGTCGTCGTCAACGCCGGACTCAAATCGGAAGGCGTGATCGACATCGCGCAATTCCGGAACGCCAAGGGCGAGCTCGAAATCGCGGTCGGCGACATCGTCGACGTCGCGCTCGACGCGGTTGAAGACGGTTTCGGCGAGACCCGGTTATCGCGCGAAAAAGCGAAACGCGCCAAGGCGTGGGATGAACTCGAAAAAGCCTGCGAAGCGCAGCAAACGGTCACCGGCATCATCAGCGACAAGGTCAAAGGTGGATTCACCGTCGACATCGCGACCATTCGCGCGTTCCTCCCCGGCTCCCTGGTCGATGTACGACCCGTCCGCGACACCAGCTACCTCGAAGGCAAGCCGCTCGATTTCAAGGTGGTCAAAGTCGATCGCAAACGCAATAACGTGGTCGTCTCCCGCCGCGCGGTGGTCGAGAGCGAAAACTCCGCCGAGCGCGAAGCACTATTCGAAAGCCTCAAGGAAGGCGCCGTCACCAAGGGCTTGGTCAAGAACCTCACCGACTACGGCGCGTTCATCGACCTGGGCGGCATTGATGGACTCTTGCATATCACGGACATGGCGTGGAAACGCGTCAAGCATCCGTCCGAAGTGGTTAGCATAGGCGAAGAGTTAACCGTCAAAGTGTTGAAATTCGATCGCGAACGCACCCGCGTCTCGCTGGGCTTGAAGCAGTTGGGTGAAGATCCATGGGTCGATATTTCGCGCCGTTATCCCGAACACACGCGTCTCTTCGGCACCGTCACCAACATCGCGGATTACGGTTGCTTCGTCGAGATTGAAGCCGGCGTTGAAGGCCTGGTACACGTCTCCGAAATGGATTGGACGAATAAGAACGTGCATCCGTCGAAGGTAGTTCACCTTGGACAAGAAGTCGAAGTCATGGTGCTCGATATCGACGAAGAGCGCCGGCGTATTTCGTTGGGCATGAAGCAATGCCGCGCCAATCCGTGGGAAGAGTTCGCGGCCACCCACAACAAGAACGATCGCGTCTCTGGGGTCATTAAATCAATCACCGATTTCGGCATCTTTATCGGGCTGGATGGTGGGATTGATGGCCTCGTGCACTTGTCTGATTTGTCGTGGGATATTCCTGGCGAAGAAGCGGTGCGCAATTTCAAGAAGGGCGATGAAATCGAAACCGTGGTGCTGGCCGTGGATGCCGAACGCGAGCGGATCTCGCTCGGGATTAAGCAGCTGGCGCAAGATCCGTTCTCGACTTATCTCGCGGATACCGGTAAAGGCACCATCGTGACGGGTACGATCATTGCAATTGATGCTAAGTCGGCGACCGTAAGCCTTGGCGAAGGTATCGAAGGCGTGTTGCGAGCGACTGAAATCTCCCGCGACCAAGTGGATGATGCGCGCAAGGTGCTCAAGGAAAACCAAGAGATTGAGGCGATGATTATCGGCGTCGATCGCAAGCGCCGCGTGATCAACCTCTCGATCAAGGCCAAGGACAACGAAGACGAAGCCACCGCGCTGCAGGAATACAGTTCCGACCACGAACCCGGAACGACCAAGCTTGGCGATCTCCTAAAGGAGCAAATGGAGAAGTAAGCGGCGCAAGCGACCATTACGAGCCGTCGTAAGCGCCTCTTCATGGGTCACGGGCACAAGGCCGGGGTAAAGCGAGAACAAGAATGACAAAGTCAGAGTTGATCGAAATTCTCGTCGGGAAACAAGTGCAGCTGGGCTACCGCGACGTCGAACTCGCGGTTAAAACCATGCTGGAGCAAATGGGCCAGACCTTGGCGTCGGGTCAGCGGATCGAGATCCGCGGTTTTGGCAGCTTCTCGCTTCATTACCGCCCGCCACGCGTCGGGCGTAATCCGAAATCGGGCGATCCGGTATCGCTTCCGGCCAAATACGTGCCGCACTTCAAACCCGGCAAGGAACTGCGCGAAAGAGTCAATGCACTCGACGATGAAACCATTGCGCGCGGACGCGCCGCGTCGGCGCATGACGATGATGAGGACGACGATTAAACGGACGCGATACTCGCGTCCTACGCTCGGCATCCTCATTCCGGGCGGCTTGTCGATTCGCTGCCGCGAGGGCTCTTTGGTAAACCGTTCGTGCTAGCGCGCTGGTTCCGCCTGGTGTGTGGCCTGACGGTGTTGCTGGTCGGGCTCGCCTTTCATCTCAAAAATCGCCAACCGGTCACGCTCGATTTCTACGTCGCTCAATTTGACCTGCCATTGTCGTGGGCGGTGGTGAGTAGCGTCGTCGTGGGCGCGCTGTGCGGCGTGCTGGCCATGCTGCCCGGCCTCCTGCGCGCGCGGCACACGGCGCGGCGCTTGACGCGCCAAGCGCAACTAGCAACGCGTAGTGCCGAGCAGTCCCAAGCGATGGTCCCGCATGAGCAGTGAAACACTCTTTTTTCTAACCGCGGCGCTATTGCCGGTGGCAGCGGTGTCGGGTTGGTTTTTTGGTCGCCGCGACTTCGCCAATTATCGCGTGCGCCGCGATCAGCACGCGCAGATCGCGACGGACTATTTCAAGGGCCTGAATTATTTATTGCATGATCGGCCCGACAAGGCGATTGAAGTGTTGGTCAAAGTGCTCGAAGTCGAATCCGAGACGGTCGAAACGCATCTGGCGCTGGGCAATCTTTTTCGGCGGCGCGGGGAAGTCGACCGCGCCATTCGCATTCATCAAAATCTTGTTGCCCGCACCACGCTTGACGTCCAGCATCGAGGCCAGGCGCTGCTCGAATTGAGTCTCGATTACATGCGCTCGGGACTCTTCGACCGCGCCGAGAATCTATTTCTAGAGTTGCTGGAACTCAAGATGTTTCAGCCGCAGGCACTACGCCATTTGATCGACATCTACCA
>JAYUEZ010000376.1:0-1574 GCA_043738965.1 Gammaproteobacteria bacterium | reverse complement strand
GGCCGGTCAAAGACGCCTACCGCGCCGCAATGAAATACGGCCATCGGCCCAGCAGATGCAGAAAAAGTACGTGCCCCAGAGTCAATCCCGGCATTCGCGATCTTCCATGGATCCCGTTTTTGATCGCGCGTATGTCCATGATAAATGGACAACACAGTTTCTAGGCTTGTTTATAGAGTGGGATTATCTCGGCGCCGTCGCGTAAACCATCGAGGTAGTCGGCCCAGGCCTGAACCATCTTCCGGCGTTCGGGTAAGAATTCTGCTCGGTTGTAGGCTGCACGCACGCCGTCGCGCTCGGAATGTGCGAGCTGGCGTTCGATCGCGTCACGATTCCATCCCAGTTCATTCAAGAGCGTAGATGCCATACTCCTAAACCCGTGGCACGTCATTTCTTCTTTGGTGTATCCAAGTCGGCGCAGCGCACCATTGAGTGTGTTCTCCGACAAACAACGATCACGGGTACGAACCGACGGGAAAGCGTATCTACGTTGGGTCGTGACTGGCTGCAACTCGCGGAGGATGGCGATCGCTTGGCGGGCGAGCGGCACGATATGCGCATCCCGCATTTTCATGCGCGCGGCCGGGATGCGCCAAACTGCCTCGTCTAAATCGAACTCAGCCCACTCCGCCCGCCGCAATTCGCCAGGCCGCACGAACACAAGCGGCGCTAATCGTAACGCAGCGAGGGTAACGGGCTCGCCGTCGTACGAGTTGATCACTCTGAGTAGTGCACCAACTTCTTTGAGCTCGACAACTGCCGCGTGATGCGTCGGTTTATGCGGCTTAAGCACATTGCGTAGGTCCGCGGCTGGATTACGGTCCGCGCGACCGTCGGCGATGGCATGTCGAAAGATCTGTTCACAGTACTGGCGCATTCGGCGCGGCGTCTCGCCGAGATCCTGCGCTTCGGCGCGTCTTAGAACTGCGAGCAGCTCTGGTACTGAGATCGCGCCGATTGGCTTCTTACCAAGCCACGGAAAAAGGTGCTTCTCGATCCGCGCCATGATTCCCCTGAGGGCGCTCGCTTCAAGCGCCTTGGCACGTTGCGCGTGCCATTCGCGCGCGACCACTTCAAAGGTGTTTGCACCAGCTTCCGCGCGCGATGCTTTCTCCGCTTTACGTTGTTGGGAATGACAAAGAACGTGTGATTGGCGCGCCCGGCGGGACTCGAACCCACGACCTCAGGCTTCGGAGGCCTGCGCTCTATCCAGCTGAGCTACGGGCGCGTATTTCTGCTGCGAGCATCATCCTAGCTAAAAATTCCGGTGACGCCTATCGATAGACGAGATACCTTAATCACGTGGTGAGTCGCCGATAGATATCCGCGACTTTGTACGGCAGCTTGGTCACTTCATCGACGACGGTGAAATTCGAGGTGCCGTACATATGCGGCAAATAGCTCTGGGCTTCCTTGTCGATGGTGATGCAAAACGGATGAATGCCGCTGCGTTTCACTTCGAGCAGGGCGTGGCGTGTGTCTTCGATGCCGTAGCGCCCGCGATAGCTGCCGTAATCCTCGGGCTTGCCATCGGAGAGCGTGATCAGCAACTTGGTGCGCGCCGGGACCGCGCT
>JAYUEZ010000375.1:0-4243 GCA_043738965.1 Gammaproteobacteria bacterium | reverse complement strand
GGCTGACCGCGAGCAGCAGCAGCACGGCGGCTGAGGTGATGTCGAGATTATGTTCGCCGAATACTTCCAACAGCCACGAGAGCAGCGCCGTCCCGGCCCCAAACAGGACAAGACCAATCAAGTCCAAGGTGTGTGGTTGAGGGCTCCGATAATCCGGCATGTAACGATGAATGAGCCACAGCGCCGTCAACCCCACCGGCACATTGACGAAGAAAATCTCGCGCCACGACAGCCAGTGCACGATGAGTCCACCCACTGTCGGTCCAAGCAGCGGCCCGATCAATGCGGGAATAATGACGAAATTCATCGCCGCTAGCAGCTCCGCTTTGGGAAACGTTCGAATGATCGCGAGCCTGCCGACCGGCATCATCATCGCCGCGCCTATCCCCTGCAAAATGCGGGTCGCGACCAGCATCGGTGCATTAATGGCCAGACCACACAGGACCGAGGCGAGGGTGAAGATCCCGACGGCGATCGAGAAAACCAAGCGGGTGCCAAACCGGTCCGCCATCCAGCCGCTCATCGGAATACACACCGCCAAACTCAGGATGTAGCTGGTAACCACCGCCTTCAAACTCAATGGAGTCACGTGCAGACTCGCCGCCATCGCCGGCACGGCGGTGTTGACGATGGTCGAATCGAGTTGCTCCATGAACAAGGCGGTAGCCACCACCCAGGGCAGATAACGCTTGATTGCAGCAGGACTCATGCGCGCAGTGTACTCATTCGACGCGTCGAATTAGTACTGTAGGATTCGGCGAGAGTTGCGACTTGGGGTTTATCGGAACGGAAGGTGGATGGTGGGTGTCCCCAAATAATCGTCCTAATTGACCCGCTCTCCACGCCGAAGAAGCTCAATAAGTTGTTCTCCATCTCCAGACACTGGCATCCGTATGTCTCCATACGACGTGTGTTCACGGCCATAACCCTGAGCAACAACATTGACGATATCTTCCAACGTCTGAATTGGTTCTTTGATATCAATTAACCTAAGCGTAGGAACCAGCTCGACGCTTGCGTTGAATACGAGATCGCGATCCATATGGGCAATTCGCTTATTGCGCACCGCCCGTAACCTATTGCACTTTTCCGTTAACTTCAGCACCCGTTTCGAGAAGTACTTACGGGCAAAATTCGGATCAAACTGGTTCAGTGCATCGTCTAATGCATTAATACTTAGATTGCCATAGACATTGCTCGATTCAGTAAGCTTGCAGAGGCGCAACACTAGATCTTCAAATAGCACCGTTTTCAGCACCGTAACTATTCCGGTTTAGGTCAAATTCCACGTGTCGAAATCTTTTGGTGAATCGCTGTAGAGGCATCGATACAGCTTCCAGCGTAGAAAAAGCCTAGCAGTCTCATTATGTAAGGCTTCAAAGATTTGAGCGGATTTTTCGTCCAAGGATCGAGATTGATAGCTTTCAGTCATGAGTATCTGAATTCCGTCTCATAGGGCAGAACGACTTGAGGGTATGGCATTAAATCAATACATGCTGGCTCATTCGCCATTTGCAAATAGCGAATGAGCGTCGTAGTGACTCGGGGTGCTCGCGGCGCCGAGACAATCTCGGCGATAGTGGACGAGCGCCCGACGCGCACTGTCAGAATTGCTCAAGGAGTCTTTCGAGCGAACTCAGCAATGAAGCGAGACTAGCCTCGATGACACCCTGGACGATCCGGTTGTCGACGCTGGCGTAACCATGAATTAGGACGTTGCGGAACCCAACCACGCGGGACAGTTCGGGAATCGCACCGGCGGTCTCTGGATCGATCTAGCGAAGTTGGTTGAGCGCTTCGCCAACAATCGTGAGCTGGCGCTCTACAGCCGAACGCAGTAAATCATCAGCTTGGTACTCGGTGAACATCTTGTCGCGAGCGAAGTTTCTAACGCGCTCTGCGGCCCGCCGGGCATCCCACAGCAACTTGCGCGCGTCAGCGTGCATAAATCATCTGGCGCTCAGCTTGCACGCGCTCGCGGAAGTACGGATTTTCGAGACTGGCTTCGGTGATGAGGTCAATCTGCCTTCCGAAAAGCGCCTCCAGGCTTTCCTTGAGTCCGAAATATGCATCGGCATAGCTCGCCGGAGGTAGGTCGTCGAACTCCACCAAGAAATCAAGATCGCTGGTCACTGGATCGAAATCCCCCCGGACTGCAGAGCCAAAGACTTCCAACCGGCGCGCGCCGGCACGCCGGCACGCCTCGACGACTTTGTCGCGATGTTGTTCAACTACGTTAGTCATGCTTAGGAAGGTGTCGCTCGCAAGGAAGTGATCTGGGTTGAGAGACGCGAATCGCCAACGCCCGCAATTCGCGTCTCAGTACCGAACTTGATTCCGACCGCTACCCTGGCATCCTCTCAAACGCTGGCATGCCGCTCGGCACGTGATGAAACGACTGTTTGTCCACCGTGAAAATGGCTAAATCGGGCGTGAATTTGTTGGGATCATCCATCGTGCCCACTTTGATCAACATCACGTCCGGCAACGCGTGTGGCGCCTTGCTCAAGACTTGCGTGCCGCAGTCCGGACAGAATTCACGCGTTACCGGATTTTTGAGATCGGCACGGGCGAAGCGCTTTGGCGTGCCCTTCGTGTATTTAAATCCGGCGGCCGGCATCCCGATTGTCACGTTCGCGCTGCCGCCGGAGACATACTGGCATTCGCGGCAATGACATTGCACCTTGATCACCGGATCGCCCGACGCTTGATACTGAATATTGCCGCAATAGCAGCGTCCTGAAAAATCCATGGCTTCTCTCCTCGTTGAGTTGATTTGCGCTTCAACCTTACGGGGAATTGTGATGTTGCGCCACAATTCGATAATTGCTCAGGTCGCAGGACACTCGTCGCCAAAGGCAAACGGCGCGCGCGGTTGCGGCGCATCTGGCGGTAAGAACGCGCGACGAAACGTAAAGGCCTGCTTGGTGGGTCCGTGCTTGCGTAGGAGATCGAGTTTGGCGCTCGCCTCCGGCACGGTAGGACGATGTCCTTGCCGCACCCACCACAGCACCACATACACCTCGCGCATTCGTTCAAACCATTCTTTACGGCGCCGCATGATCTCTACATGCGCAGCTCCATACACGTAATCGTTCAACGCTTCGACATCGCGCCAGACAGACATATTGACCAACACGTTTTCACCCATGGGTCGCAGTGCAGTCGCATCGCCTTCTTCGGTTTGCAGGCGCCAAATAAATCCGGGCGAGCGCTCGGCGAGCGCGTTAATACGCTCCAGGTTCGCGACAAAATCGGCCATCACCGGCGACTCCAGCGGTTCCCTCATGCGGGCGATGTTCAATTGCGCAAGTTGATAGGCGGACATCGGATTTCCTTTACGTTACCGCACGCTATGCGGGCAGCAATCCCGCCTTGCGCAGGCCAACCATGAGTCGGGTGGTTGTGTCGGCGTTACCGGACATGGTTCGAACATAGCCGGCGAAGCGCTGCGGGGTTAGGTTACTGTTGATGGCCAGCGAACACGCGACAATCTGACTCGCCTCCTCCGCTTGGTCGCAGGCGCCAAGAGCACTCGCGAGGCACAACAAGCCGCGCGTGAATTTCGGCGAGGTCTCGACGACCTTGCGAAAGCAACCCAACGCTTCCTGATGCCGTTCCAGGTTCATACACGCCAATCCCTGAAACAGTTCCCACGTCCACACGCACGGGTGTTCTGGCGCGATTTCGAGGATGCGCGCGGCGATCGCGTAGGCTTCGGTCGCATTCTCTTGACTGCCGAAAGCTAAAGAGCGGGCAAGGAACCCCCACTCCATCAAATCGTGGGGCGATAATTGCGTACCGCGACGCAGTGCGGACACCGATTTCTCGCGCTCGCCAAGTTCCACCCATACTCGACCGGCATACATCAGCACTTCCGAATCACGACCGGTTAAGGCCAGCGCGTGCTCAATCGCGGCACGCGCCTCGGCTTTCGCCGCCGCCTCGTCCGGCGCCGAGCCCGTTGAGACCAGATCCATGAGTAATTGCGCAAGCAATGCGTGGGCAAGCGCGTAGTTCGGATCAATCCGTAGTGCCTTGCGCACGAGCCCCACGGCATCCTTGATGGACGCCGGTGCAGTCGACAGCATGTAATCGTGGCGGGCTTTCTGGGTGAGACTCCAGGCATTCATGTCATTGGTGCTGGGCGCGAGATTCAAGACCTCGGCGCGAAACGTCTCGCCGCCGAGAGACGCGGCAATGGCCTGGGCGATTTCTTCCTGCACCTTGAGGATGTCGGCGA
>JAYUEZ010000374.1:0-4252 GCA_043738965.1 Gammaproteobacteria bacterium | reverse complement strand
CCGCGTGAAATGGTCTGCCAACTCGTCGCGCGCGTGGCGGTAGCCGGTGTTAAAGGATAGGCGCGTGTGGCTCGCGAGCTTAAACGTGGCACCGCCATCAGCACCGCCCGTATCGCTGAAATGCTGTTGCCCGGCGAGCGGTTCTTTGACTCCGTCGTATTCGATACCGAGAAAAAATCCCTGAAGCGAGACGCCGATCCGCCGGTAGGCGTAGCTCAACCCTGCACTCGATCGATAGAAATCATCGAAGGACTTGGCACCATTGAATCGGAGTTCGAGATGCGCAGGGTCGCGTTGCGATACGCGGCCGTTCAAGGTCTCGGGCAAGGTCAGTAAGTCAGTGTGAAACCCGGCGGCGAGCGCGGTACCGAAGGCGCGATCATAGGTCAGGCCGAGCGCCGGCCGGAGCGCGAGTAGTGGGGTCGGAACTCCGGCATAGTGCGTGGCCGCTCCCGAGCGCGGGATGGGCAACAGATTGTCCCCCCATTTCGCGAAGGACAGATGCACCCGCAGCGGGCGAAAAATAAGCTTGACCGTGTGCGTGGCCTCATCTCGGTCTTCAACCACATCGACGTAAAGAACGCCAAGCTCACCCGCCTGGCTGAAGAGGTAAGGATCGAAATCGTCGGTGTCGAAAAAACCGCGTAGCGCGGCGAACACCTCGGATTGTTTTTCGGGTGTCCACCGGTCGCCGTTATGCAGCGGCAGTACCGCCTCGCCAAGCCAGCGTCCTTTGACTTCGAACGCCGCGACCGTGTAGGCGAGAGTCGTCGACGAGGCGCTAGCGTCCGGCGTGGCGTCGAGTTCCGCCGCGCGGTCTTGCGCGAGGCTTGGCAAGGACAGCGTCAGCGTGAGGACGATGGAAAAGACGCGGCGGAGGCTCACGAGCGGTGATTTCAAAAAAATTGGAGAACGCCGCGATCCATTCGGCCCGCTGCATGATAGTGCTTCGGCAGCGGCTCAAAACACCGGCCGATGGGCGTCAGACGTCAACTGCCGTCACCGCCTTTTGCATCGAGTCGTGAATGCGTTTTTTCTGCTTAGCCGTCGGTTTCGAAACGCCTTCAATATCTTTGACCGCGGCATGGACGTCGTTGATCAGTACGTCGGACTGCGCTTCGGTGATCCCTTCAAGCGCCATTTTTTGGATGGCTTTTTGTTCTACAGGGGAGCCAGCGGTGAACGACACATGGACGATTTGAGTTTCCTGTCCGTTGGTGACCTTGTAGAGGTCAAAGACCAGTTTCCAAATCGCGTCGGCTTCCGGGGTGCAGGTGCGTTCGACGACCACTTTAAATTTGTAGCCGCTTTCCGGACTGAAGACCATGACTTCGAGCAGGAATGGCTTGCAGACCTTGTCCCCAATGGGAACGACACTGGTGGATGATTTTGGCATACGGGGTGGCGCCTTGGTTGTGAATTGCCTTAGACAGTAGCTCCTATCGTGAGTGTAGAACAACTAGCGGCCGTTACGCAGCCCGCACACTGTTCCTCGTAGCCACCGCAGCGGGCAACCAGCGCTGCAAGATTTCGGCGAGTTCGGCGCGCGTGAAGGGCTTGCGCAAATAGTCGTCCATGCCCGCCGCGAAACACTGCTCGCGATCGCCGTCCATCGCGTTGGCGGTCAACGCCGCGATCGGAATGCGGCGGCGCCCAGATGTGGCGGTCTCGAACGCGCGGATCGCAGCCGCCGCGCTACGCCCATCGAGCTCTGGCATTTCACAGTCCATGAGCGCCAGATCGAAACCACCCGCGCCACCGTTATCAGTCGACGCCATCACCGCGGCCACCGCGGCGCGACCGTTATCGACAACGACCACCTCGAGGCCGAAAGCCTGTAGCGTTTCGACCGCGACGATCTGATTGACCGGGTTATCTTCAGCCAACAACACCCGCCCCTGCAGCTGATCGGTCCCATCACTAACCCGGTTGCCGAGGCCGGCGGCCGGCGGCCGCGCGCCGAGGATCGCGGCCATGGCGCATTGCAGATCCGCGAGGCGTAACGGTTTGGTCAGGTAGTGGTCGATGCCGGCGGCGCGCCAGGTATCGGCGTCCTCGATCCCCGCAACCGAACTCAACATCAGCATCCGCGTGCCGGACAGCGCGGCGTCCGCCTTGATCCGGCGCGCCAATTCGAGTCCATTCATCTGCGGCATGCTGAAATCCAGCAGCGCGAGCCGAAAGGGATCGCCACGGTCAGCTGCCGTTCTGAGCACCGCCAGTGCTTCAGCGCCACTCGCAACCGCAACCTGCGGCATGCCGCAGACCACACAGATGTTCTCGAGGATTTCGCGATTGGTGGCGTTGTCATCGACGATGAGGGTGCGGCAGCCGCGCAGCACCGCGTGCTCGGTATTCGATACGGCGTCGTGCGCTGAGCTTACGATCGGCAACGGCAATTCAAACCAAAAGGTCGAGCCGGCGCCGAGGGTGCTGTCACAGCCGAGTTCACCGTTCATCAGCGTGACCAACTTCCGGCAGATCGCGAGACCAAGGCCACTGCCACCATGGTTGCGCGTTGCGGAGCCATCAGCTTGGACGAAGGGCTCGAATAAGCGCACCAGTTCCCCCGGATCGATCCCTGGGCCGGTGTCGCACACTTCACAGCGCAAGCGGGTGCGCCCATCGGTGGCGTCGGTCCAGTGCGCCGTCAGGGTGACTTCTCCGGCGTCGGTAAACTTGACCGCATTGCCGAGCAGGTTGATGAGGATCTGACGCAGCCGCGCCGGATCGCCGCAAAATGTCGCGGGGCCCGACACGGGCAGACGGAAATTCAACTCCAGGCCTTTGTCCTGTGCGCGTGCCGCCATGAGCTCGCCCACGTCTTCGGCAAGTTCACGGAAATCGAAGGGAACCGCCGCAATGAGCAATTTGTCGGCTTCGATCTTCGAGTAATCCAAAATGTCGTTGATCACATCGAGCAGGGTTGTCGCCGAGCGGTAGATCAAATCGCCGAAGTGGCGCTGCTTCTCATCGAGCGGCGTGCGCAATAGCAGCTCCGTGAGGCCCATGACGCCGTTGATCGGCGTGCGGATCTCATGACTCATGCACGCGAGGAACTGGCTCTTCAGCGCGCTGGCGCTTTCGGCGGCGTCCTTGGCTGCTTGAAGCGCGCTCTGCACACGAGCGCGCTCGCGCAGCTCGCCCCGCAACAAGCTGACCATTGCTGTCGCGGCGAACAACACGAGCAGTGGAATCGCGCCGATTCCCAGGGTCTCTAATCGCGCACGGGCGCTCGCCGCCTGCCACTTCGTGGCTTCGTAGTCCGCGCCGAGCACGGCCTCGATTCGGCCCTGGTCGTCGCGGATCGGCCAGTACGCGCTGACCCAAGTCCCCCAGCGATCCGTGTACGGTTCGGCATCAAAGCCACCATGACCTGCGAAGGCGGCGACCAGCGCTGGGTTCGCGGCATCGTCGGCCTCGACGGCTTCGCCGATCGCGGTGCGTGCTTCCCGCTCCCCCTCGTACCGGCCATTGTGATCGTAGTCGGTCTCGGAATCGACGATGAATTGGACTTTGTCGTTCGCGCCGCGGCGCATCGTATAGATGTCGCTGACGCTCGGGTTGGCGGCGAGCCAGCGTAATTCCGCGGCGATGAGCTCAAGGTAGATCGGATCGTCTGATGCGGTATCGAGCGTCACGCGCGCGTGACCGAGTCTCGCGATTTCCACGGCGTACGTGGGCGCATAGCCCGCTACCATCGACGCAATCTGAGCGCGCGCGTTCACCGGCGCCTTGCACTAGAAAACCGAGGGTGACGAGGCCGAGGCCAACGATGATCCAGATGCCTAGCGGCACGCCGCGGTGACCACGCGACAGGCGTAGCCACGCGTGTAAGCCCGCGAACGCCGCCAGCGCGGCGGCGCAAAATATGAGTAAATCGATATTACTGGCGACCATGCTGATTCCAAGGGGCGCTTAAACGGGCGACGCACCGCAGACCCGGGTGGGCTCCTCAACTATAGCGACTGCGCCTTTATTTCCTTGCGGTTTAAAGATTCGAAACCGCTGGGTCGATACCGCCTTCAGTCCTCCTGCACCTGGTGCACACTGATGTCCCGCTACGATTTAAACAGTCATGACCCACTGGCGGACGCGTGCGGCGCGGCGCCACCAACGACGTGATGACTGAAGACACGCCGATCCACATTCTTATCGTCGACGACGATGAGGTAGTACGCACCATGACGGCGATCGCGGTCGAGCACGCCGGATTTCGGGTGTCGATAGCGGCCGATGGTGCGGAACTCGT
>JAYUEZ010000373.1:0-1578 GCA_043738965.1 Gammaproteobacteria bacterium | reverse complement strand
GACCCGACCTCGTTATTCTCGACCTTGGCTTTCCGGACGGCGATGGGACGCAATTTATTCGCGATATGCGCATCTGGTCGCACATTCCAGTACTGGTACTTACGGCGCGCTCGACCGAACACGACAAAATCGATGCATTGGACGCCGGCGCGGACGACTATTTAACTAAACCGTTTTCGGTTGGCGAGTTGCTGGCGCGCACGCGCGCATTGTTGCGTCGGGCGCACGCAGTCGCGGGGGTGACCGAGTCGCGCCTGTACCTTGGCGATGTCGAGATAGATTTGAGTCGCCGGACGGTAGTCAAGGCGGGTGTCGCGATCCATCTGACCGCGCTGGAATACCGGTTGCTCTCGACCTTGATCGCGAACGCCGGTCGCGTGATGACGCATCGCCAACTACTGCGTGAGGTATGGGGTCCTGGCAATAGCGAAAGCGCCACCTATCTCCGGGTCTACATTGGGCGGCTGCGCCAGAAGCTCGAACGCGATCCAGCGCAACCGCGACATTTTCAAACCGAGATCGGCGTTGGCTACCGTTTCCAATTGTAGTTTGGCGCACACATTGACGACCTCGCGGAGCATCCAGTGATCGACGATCCAACGAACACCCTCGCGGACGCGCGCCCTGGGCACCGCCGTCTTGGGACGCTTGCGTTAGCGGCGCTCGGGATTGTCTACGGTGATATTGGAACGAGCCCGTTATATGCCTTCAAGGAGGCCTTTGCCGGGTCACATCCGTTGCCTCTGAACGAGGCGAATGTCTTGGCCACTTTGTCGATTATGTTTTGGGCAGTCACGCTGATCATTGCCGTGAAGTACGTGTGGATTGTCTTGCGTTTTGATAACGAGGGCGAAGGCGGGGTGCTTGCGCTTACCGCGCTTGCGCATCGTCTCGTGCATGAAAATGCGCGGCTCGCGCGGATGGTTTTTGCAGCCGGGATTTTCGCTGCTTCGCTGTTTTATGGCGATGCGATCATTACGCCCGCGATTTCAGTGTTATCGGCGGTCGAGGGGATCAGTGTCGCAACGCCGGAGTTCGAACATTGGGTCATCCCGATCACATTGGGGATACTGGTTGCCCTGTTCACGATCCAACATCGTGGGACGAGCCAGGTCGGACGCTGGTTTGGCCCGCTAACGCTGGTTTGGTTTCTGGTCATTGGTACGCTCGGCGCCGCCAGTATTGCGCGGACGCCGGTAGTGCTGGCGGCGCTGAATCCTACCTATGCATTGGCGTTTGGGTTGGCCCATCCGCAGGCCGCATTTTTGCTGCTCTCGGCGGTATTTCTCGCGCTCACTGGCGGCGAGGCGTTGTACGCCGACATGGGGCATTTTGGCGCGCGTGCCGTGCGTGTGGCGTGGTACGGATTGGTGTGGCCGGCGCTGATGCTGAACTACTTTGGTCAAGGCGCGCTGGTGTTACGAGATGCGGCCAGCGCGCAGAATCCCTTTTATTTCCTGGCGCCGGACTGGCTACTGCTGCCGCTTGTGGTGCTGGCGACAGCGGCCACGGTAATCGCTTCTCAGGCCACGATATCAGGCGCATTTTCCATCACCGCGCAGGCCGCCCGTCTAGGCT
>JAYUEZ010000372.1:0-4253 GCA_043738965.1 Gammaproteobacteria bacterium | reverse complement strand
AGAAAATATCTGTCGACATCTATCGCATTGCCCTTGCCGTCATAGCCGATACGACGCACCTTTAAGACCAGCGGACAACTGATCTTCGGCCGCTTTTTCGATCTTTGCGCGGCAGCCGACTGCGCGGACGCGCGACATGGCGATGTCATGGGCAGTGAACAAGGATTTCTGCACGAACTTGTCCTGCACCAGGGTCACGCAATGGGCGCTGGGAAAGAGCGCAACGCCCTGACGTTTAAGCGCCTCAAGACGGCGTCCATCGACGAACTCGTTTTCGAGAGTGACCACGTCCACTTGCGACGCGAGTTGCGCGAGTTTGCCGCCGCCGCGATCGCCGAAGACACAACGCGTGGCCAGCGCACAGGCCGGTTCATCCTCGCTCGCGGCCAGCACCACCACTTCGCAACCTAGTTGTGCGGCAGCCATGGCCGTCATTCTGGCCAACTGGCCGGCGCCGATGATGCCGAGGCGTGGAGCGTGATGCACGGATAGGTGGGCGAGCTGCGGTTGGCTGCGGGTGCCAGCTATCGGTGTATGGGCGTGGGTCGTCATGCCGTCCTTCATCGGCGCCATGGGGCGACCGTGCGCGGTTGAAGCTTGGCCATGCTAAAGGGGCGTGGCCTGCGCACTAATCAGTAAAAGCCGATGAATTGCAGAAGTTTATTCGACTGGTTCGAAGGCGTCGTCGATTGCAGCATAGCTCACCGTTATCAACACAGGAGTCAGGACATGGAAATTGAAATTCAAGCCCAGGGCTTCGCGGTGACCGGCGAGTTGCGTGCCCACGTCGCGAAACGCCTCGAAGCGGCGCTGGCGCCCTTCAAGCGTCATGTACGACGCGTGGTGGCGCGCCTCGGCGACGAGAACGGGCCGCGTGGCGGCTATGACAAGAGTTGTCGTATCGGCGTCAGCGTGGGCGGTGCCCCGGACGTGTTCGCCGCCGACACGCGCCCGGATCTCTATGCCGCCATCGATTGCGCGGCCGATAGGCTGGCCGCAGCGCTGGCACGACGACTGAATCGTCGTCGTGATCTGCGTCGCCTCTCACCTACGCGGCTCGCTGGCGACGAGCATGGATCTCGTACACGCGACGTCGGCGAGTATCACTTCGACGCATAGCGTTGAAACGATACTCATCGAGTAGCGCCATGAACACCCGCCTGCCCAGCGCCAATGATCGCGATATCCCGTCCTGGCGTGCGCGCCTTGCGCGGCGCATGGACGATGCACGCGTTCGCGATACGCTGGTTGCGCTGGTGCTGCTGAACGCGTTGATCCTCGGACTCGAGACCAGCGCCAGCTTGATGGCGGCATGGGGCGAAGCGCTGCTGGCCCTCGATCGTGCCTTGCTCACGATCTTTGTCGTCGAGATAGCGCTAAAGCTCATCGCTAGTGGCCGGTATTATTTCCGCGACTCCTGGAACGTATTCGATTTCGGCGTGGTGGTGCTGGCACTCATTCCAGCCAGTGGGCCGCTGGCGGTGTTGCGTGCTTTGAGAGTATTGCGCGTGTTGCACCTCATCGCGCTGGTGCCGAGCATGCGCAAGGTGGTGAACGGCCTGCTCGCGGCGCTGCCGGGCCTGGGTGCGGTGAGCGCCATCATCGTGCTGATTTTCTATGTCGCTGCCGTGATGGCGACCCAGATGTTCGGCGCAGATTTCCCTGCGCTGTTCGGCTCACTGCCGGCCTCGGCCTTCACCCTGTTCCAGGTCATGACGCTCGAAGGCTGGGCGATGGACATCGTGCGACCGGTGATGGCGGTACATGGCCACGCGTGGGTGTTCTTTTTGGGTTTCATGCTGGCCTCTACTTTCACTCTGCTCAATCTGTTCATTGCCGTGATCGTCAACGCTATCCAGGGCGAGAGCCCGCGCGCAGACGCCGTGAACCAACCGGATCTCGCAGCGCTGCGCGAGGAATTGCGCGCGCTGCGTCAGGAGCTCGCGGCGCAGCGCGGCTGATTCATTGAATATCAAGAGAGGAGAAACATCATGAAACGCATATTCTTGTTCCTGGCCACCAACCTGGCCGTCATTGTCACCTTGTCGGTGGTCGCTCACCTGTTCGGCCTCAACCGCTTCCTGGACGCGCGCGGTCTCGATTTCGGCGCGCTACTCGGCTTTGCCGCGTTGTTCGGTTTCGGTGGCGCCTTGGTATCTTTGGCCATCGCTAAATGGTCGGCGAAGAGGGCGGTCGGTGCACGCGTCATTACGACGCCTGTCGGTGCGCGCGAGATCTGGTTGACTGAAACGGTGGCCCGTCACGCGCGCACTGCCGGCATCGGCATGCCGGAGGTGGCTATCTACGACGCGGACGAGATCAACGCCTTCGCCACCGGCATGCGTCGCGATGCAGCGCTGGTTGCGGTCTCAAGCGGACTGTTACGGCGCATGAGCAGCGACGAGGCGGATGCCGTCATCGCTCACGAGATCTCGCACGTCGCCAATGGTGACATGGTAACGCTCGCGCTCATCCAGGGTGTGCTCAATACCTTCGTGATTTTCATTTCACGGGCGGTGGGCTGGTTCGTCGACCGCGTGGTGTTGCGCAATGAGCAAGGCCCGGGTATCGGTTACTACGTGACCTTCTTCGTGCTTGAAATCGGCCTCGGCATCCTCGCCTCGACGGTGGTCATGTACTTCTCACGTCAGCGTGAATTCCGTGCCGATGCCGGCGCGGCGGACCTCGCCGGTCGTCAGCGCATGATAGCCGCGCTCGAACGCCTGCGTAGTGAGGGCGGCGAGCTGCCGAGTCAGGTCGCGGCTCTCGGTATCGCAGGTGGGCGTCGTGACGGCTGGCAACGCTGGTTTGCGAGCCATCCGCCGCTGGCAGAACGTATCGCCGCGCTGCGCGCGAGTTCGGGAGCGGGCATGGCGCACACGACAGCTTCCTGAGCTCGGCAGCGTGGCTTGCCACGCCGCCGTCGAAAATCACGAGACGCCCGCGAACTATCGCGGGCGCTCTCATTTGCGCAAGCGATCTAGACGTCCAACGCACTCTTCGCGGTAGCCAATACCGCCAGCGCCGCTGCATTTTTGATACGACGCTCGACGGTGATGGCGTAATACGTCTCCTTGACCGTGGTCGCGCCGATTTCGCGCACACCGTACTGGGGCGCGATGTCGAGCGCGATGGCACGCGGTGCCGGGAAACATCCCAGACCTTCGGCGCCGAACACCTTGAGCAAGGCCGAGTCTTCGAATTCAGCAACGATCAAGGGCGCGATACCCACGCTGTCGAACCAGCGCTCAAGATCGCGACGCACTAGCGTATTGGCGGTCGGCAGCAGCATCGGTGCGCCGTCGAGGCTAATGGAATGGACCCATCCCCACTTTAACGGCGTCACATAGTGCGCCAGGATGAAGGTGTGTCGAATACTTTCATACCAGAGAGGAGATGGGTCCGTGAATAAGATTACGACTTTGGGTATCGACTTGGCAAAATCAGTCTTTCAACTGCACGGGATTGACTTGGCGGGCAAGGTGGTGTCACGCCGGGAGGTGCGGCGCGCGCAATTAATGAAAACCATTGCGCAGTTGGAGCCTTGTCTGATCGGCATTGAAGCATGCGTTAGCGCACATTATTGGGCTCGCCGATTTGGCGAGCACGGCCATCAAGTAAAGATGATGAGTCCGCAGTTTGTGAAGCCGTATCGCAAGAGCGATAAGAACGATCGCAATGATGCCGAGGCGATCT
Source organism: Gammaproteobacteria bacterium (assembly GCA_043738965.1). Classification (GTDB taxonomy): domain Bacteria; phylum Pseudomonadota; class Gammaproteobacteria; genus CAIKBL01. The sequence goes on along the minus strand of JAYUEZ010000372.1, from coordinate 557 downwards.
GCGAGGCGGTTACACGTCCGAGCATGCGATTTGTCGCGGTAAAGAGTATCGAGCAACAAGACATGCTGACACTGCATCGGGTGCGTGAAGGGCTGATGAAAGAACGCGTTGCACTCATCAACCGCATTCGGGGTTCGCTGTCCGAGTACGGTATTGTGATCGCCAAGAACGCGTCAAACCTGCGTCGCGATCTACCCGGCATTTTGGAAGACGCCGGGAACGGGCTGACGGTCATGGCTCGGCAGATTTTCAACGAGCTGTACGATGACTTGAGCGCGCGTGAAGAGCGGATCGCACAAGTAGAGCGCTCGATCCGCACACTCGGTTCGCAACATGAGGTGGTGCGCAGGTTAGAAACGGTACCCGGCATTGGGTATCTGTCGGCGACCGCGCTATTTGGCACCGTGGGAGACGCGAAGCGGTATAAGAATGGTCGGCAGCTGGCGGCCTGGATGGGGCTAGTGCCGCGGCAGTCCTCGAGCGGCGGTAAACAGCGATTATTCGGCATTACCAAGCGCGGCGACAAATACCTACGAAAGCTTCTGGTGCACGGAGCC
>JAYUEZ010000371.1:0-1579 GCA_043738965.1 Gammaproteobacteria bacterium | reverse complement strand
CGGCGGTCATCACCGAGCTGCAAACCGGAGAAGCTTTGGTTTCGACGCTGGATATAAAAGGCCAACCAACGCCGGTCGAACGCACGTTAATCCGTCCGCCGCACGGCCAAATTGGACCGATCACCGAGGAACGCCGGCGCGAACTTATCGAAGCCTCGCCGCTTTTCGACCGCTATCAGAAAAATATCAATCGCGAATCGGCGTATGAGAAACTGACGGCACGCGCGGGGACTAAACAAACGCCGGCTGCTTCAACTGATGATTCGGAAACGCGGCCAGAATCTGAATCGCTTGCGCGGCACACGACTGGTGGTGGCTATCAACGGCAAAGCGTCGGCGAAGCAGTGATCAAGAGCGTCGCGCGCTCGGTCGCGAGCCAAATCGGCAGCCAGCTCGGGCGCCAGGTGGTGCGGGGCATCTTGGGCTCGCTGTTCGGTGGGCGACGTTGAGCAATCCTTCACAATCATTTTAGGACGAACGCCATGGCGACTGCGGAACTGACGAAAGACCTCATCATCAACGACCATGTACTGACGTTTGATGCTGGAGATAAACGGAACGCGAGTCTGTATATCGGCGAGCCGTTGCGCGTTGACTCGGGTTTGCACCTTCCCAGCACGCTCGGCGAGTTGCGAGCGGCAGGCGTGTGGTCAACCGAACCCGAAAAGCAGGTTCCAGAGGCGCATCGCGCCGCGTATCGTCAACAGCTTAACTTGGTCGAAGTGATTCGCTATCGCAGTGCCGGTGGTGAATTTCTGATCGCGCGCTTCGACCATGCCAAGTTTCCGTCCGACGCGGCGCGCTGGCTTGAGTGGCAGCAGTTTTTCGATGGACGTTACACGCGCGACCAATGAATTTGAATCGCTCTTTCGCGACCGCCGTTCTGGTCCTCAATTTCGCGCCATGCGCTGCCTACGAACTGTACGACGCTCATGGTCTGCACGCGGACGGCATGGTCAATCTGCGGATGGGTCTGCGGCAGGGCGAGAATATTAATTTTGGACTAGGCGCGCTACGGGGCTTTGGCACTTTAAGACGGACCACGGGTGAGACATCGCGGACCGATCTCGAGACCGCGATCCGCCCTGGACTAACAGCCACCTACGAGCTCCCAGACTCGGAGATTTACGGTGGCGTTACCGCGGTAGCCGCGATCACTACCTTGGACGGCGAACTGTCCGGACAATTCGCGCGGAGCGGCGATCGCGTACTCAACTCGGACGCGGCGTACGTGGGCTGGCGCAGCGGCGTCCTTGATGTTTCCTACGGCGCACAACCCTTTACGCTTGGCGACGGCTTTGTGGTCGGCGACGGTAATTTTAATCAGGGCCACGACAATGGCCAGTATTGGATTGGCGCTTTCGAATCCTGGCGCAATACGGCGGTGGTCAAGGTAAACACCGCACCAATCCGCGCGGATCTATTTTGGTTACGCACCGACAAGGATTTAGGCGGCACGCGGGTCGCCGGGTTTAATTTCGAAAACGCGAGCAGCGAAGCTTGGGGCAAGTTGGGTGCCATGTATTTTGAAATCGTGCAGGACGATCGCGCCGGCCTCGATGGCATGCAGGTGTGGGGG
>JAYUEZ010000370.1:0-4260 GCA_043738965.1 Gammaproteobacteria bacterium | reverse complement strand
AAGACCAGCGTGGACCTGCGCTCGATCAAGTCCGGCAAACGGCCGCGCGCAATATCGCGCGGAAGCCCTACTTACCTGCCTGCATTGGCGTCGAGCATGCCGAATCGGTGCGTGCCGTCAGCGACGCCTACAAGTTCTATCAGCATCTCGATTTAACCGCCAAGCATCGTCATCTGGTGCCGGATGCAGTCGCGATGAAGTGCTGTATTGCCGGCACCCCTGAGGACTGCATCGCGAAAGCCAAAGAGCTGGCGGGCGCAGGGATCACGGATATCGCCGTGTTCGTGACGGCGCAGGACTTAGCGGCCTCCCGGCGCAAACTTGAGCGCTTCGCGGCGGAAGTAATGCCGTACGTGTGCACTTAGGCTTACGGGTCCAATCCATCGAGCGCGAATAGCCCGGGAGCCGCCCGCTCGATCACGGCAGGCGCATACTCAATACGCGCGCACAGTACCGTCGCGAGCGGCGCGTAATAGGTCATATAGAATTCTCCGCACGTCCGCCGTAGTTTGCCGGCATCGCTTGCATCGTTGTTCGCGAGCATGCGCAGCCACATCCAACCACAGGCGACGAGTCCAACGAGTTGAAGATAGTCGCTCGCTGCGCCTTCGATTTGCGCCGCATTCGGCACACCTGCTGCGAGCAGGCCCGACGTAACCTCGTCGAGGGATGACAGCAGTTGCTTAAGCGCTGCGGCAACGCCCGGTAATTCCGAGTCGGCTTGGACCGCGAGGTCTTGCCGAATTCGCGCGGTGAATCGCCGATAGCGTGCGCCTCCGTCTTTCAGCAATTTGCGACTCATGAGATCCACGGCTTGAATTCCGCTCGTGCCTTCGTAGATCGCCATGATCCGGCTATCGCGCAGGTGCTGTTCAATGCCGGCCTCGCGGGTATAACCAAACCCGCCAGCGACCTGCACCGCGTCGCTACTCACGTTGAACGCGGTTTCCGCCGCACACGTTTTGCACACCGGGAGCATGAATTCAGCAAACTCAAGCGCCGCCTCGCGCGCCGCAGCACTCGGTGCGTGGCGCGCGAGATCGAGGTTTAACGCAACTTCCAAGATCAGCGCGCGGAGCGGCCGTATCCGGGCCTGCATACTCAGCAGCAAGCGGCGAATGTCGCGGTGTTCGATGATCGGAATCGGCGGCGCATCAAGCGGCCCGCCTTGGCGGCGAAAACCCGCGTAGCGCATGGCTTTGTCGGCGGCGGCCTCGGCGATGCCAAGACCTTGGATCGATACTTCGAGCCGCATCAAATTGACCATCGTGAACAGGCACCGCAGCCCTTGATGGAGCGGTCCGATTCGATATCCGATCGCCCCATCGAAATTGAGCACACAGGTCGGTGAGGCGTGAAGACCGAGCTTACGTTCGAGCCGCGTCACCGACCAACCGTTGATGGCGCCCGTATCAAACTTGAGACGCGGCACGAGAAAGAGGCTCAAGCCCCGGGTGCCGGCCGGCGCCTCCGGGGTGCGCGCCAAGACCATGTGCACCGCCTGTGTCGTGAGATCGTGATCGCCGTAGCTGATCCAGGTCTTCGTGCCGATTAGTGCATAACACTCGCCGTGTGGCTGGGCGAGTGTCGTAATTCGCCCTACGTCCGATCCGGCCTGCGCTTCCGAAATACAGATGGTAGCCGCCCATTCGCCGCTGACCAGCCGTGGCACGACCTGCTCGATCAGTTGCGGCGTGCCGTGTTCGAGCAGCAGCCACGCGGCGGCGCGCAGCATAATCGGCAGCATGCCGAACGCAACATTGGCGCCATCAATCATTTCGGCGAATGCGACTTGCGCGACGAGTGGCAATCCTTGACCCCCATAGCGCTCCGGAAGATCGAAACCCGGCCATCCATCGGCGACAAAGCGCGCAAAGGCAGCGCGGATTGCGGCCGGTAGGTAAACGCGACCACCGATGAGCTGTGCACCCTCTTCATCGCCGATCGCGTTGGTCGGGGCGAGAATTTCGGCGGCGAACCGCGCGCCGGCGATGAGTGCGCCACGGGCCGTCGCGGCATCGACCGCGGCGTAAGCCTCGAGGGTGAAAACGTCTGCCCAGCGCGTGACCTTGTCGAGTAGGAACAAGATCTCAGTCAACGCCGGCGTATAGGCCACGCTGTGCGCGCGCATCAGGGGGGCTGCGAATCAGTGCCCGCGGCGCGTGCGGGTTTGGATTAGGTCGATCGCGCCGCTGGCCGGATCGATCACGACGCCATAGGCACTTGCCGCCTGTGTCGCGGTCACGAGACCATTCTCCACATCCGCCTGCACCAACGCCGGATCGCGGTGATAGGGATCGCCATAACCACCACCACCGCTTTGATAGATTTCGAACACATCGCCGGTATTGCCGCGATAGAAACTTTCGGTATCGACCATGGAGCGCGTCCCCGCCTGTGTCAGGTACAGTTGATGTGGCGGCGCTGCGGATCCGCCAGCGAGGCCGAAGGGTGCCGTTTCCGGTCGATTCCCGCCGCCGAAGTTCGCGAGCTCAATGTCATCGGTTTCAATCCGCCAGCGATAAACAGTGCCCATGCCGCCACGCCATTCGCCGGCGCCGGCGCTGTCCGGCCAAAATTCGTACTGGAGTACGGTGTAAGGATTGACGAGTTCGTGCAGTTCGGGATCAGGCGCGCGTAGACCGCCAGCGCAGATCACGGTTCCCAGATGATCCCATCCATCGAGTCCAAATGAGGCACCGCCACCGCCCTTGCTCATAAAGTGGATGTCGGCGAACGGGCGACCGCTGCGGGGGTTGAACCCCATCGAGGCCGGCGCGCACCAGCGCGACCAGCAGGCATCAACCTTTTGCGGGGCCGCTTCGGCGAGTGCGAGCCACACCGCTTCGATGATCGCCTGGGCTGCGGAAATCGTGCAGCCGGCGACGGGCGCGGGCTCGCGCGCATTCACAATGGTGCCGATCGGTGCGACGACCTCGAGTGCGCGGAGTGCCCCTTCATTGAAGCGAACATCGGTCCCCAGCGACATGAATAAGGCGAGGAACGCCGACGACGCCGTGTTCGGCAGAGTGCTGTTAACGTAGCCCTCGGCTTGCGGGTCCGAGGCGGAAAAGTCGAAGCGAATCGTCTCATCAGCGATCTCCAGCGCGACCCGCACTGCGTGCATCCGCGCCTTGTTGATGCCGTCGTGATCGATCAATCGTTCGCCGGTGTAGCGACCGTTGGGCAGTCCACGGATCGCGCTCCGCATCTGACGCTCGGCGGCTTCGAAGATCCGCTCGCCGGCGGCGCGCAGGATGTCCGGCCCGTATTTGTCCAGTAGGCTTAAGAGCCCGCGGCTGCCAATCGTCACTGCACCGACTTGGCAATTGATGTCACCCTCGACCAAAAACGGCAGGTGCACGTTTAACAGGATCATGTCGAACAGCGACTTGTTGAGTTTCCCCCGCAGGTAAAGTTTTGCTGGTGGAATGCGCACGCACTCGTCCCACACACTGCGCGCACCGGGGTTGTAACCTGCCACGCCGCCGCCGCCGACATCTGCATGATGACCTTTGCAGGTTGCCCAAAACTCGAGTTTGCCGGCATGGAACACGGGCTTCGCGATCGTGATATCCGGCGGGTGATTGTTGCCCCGATAGGGATCGTTAAGGATAAAGACGTCGCCGTCTTCGATGTCATCCGCATAGGTCTCCGCGATACTGCGCAGTGCATACGGCAGGGCGCCCATCAACACCGGGATGTAGGCGGTCTGCGCCACGAGTCGGAGCTCGCTATCGAAGATCGCGGTCGCGAAGTCGCGCGCTTCGGAGAAGATCGGCGAGCGCGAGGTCCGGAGCATCGTGAGACCGATCTCCTTGCTGATCGCATCGAGCCGATTATCGATCACGGCGACTTTTATCGGGTCAATATCGATTCGGGTTTTGCTGTCCATACTAGTGTGCCGTCCCGTAATGAGCCTTCACAATTCGCTTGCCCTCGAACCACGATACGGCGTTGCTCGTCGTCGCCATAGAACCACTAGGTCTCTTCCTCGCACCTTGAACTGCACAAAACTGGAGCCCAGCGCTGCCTCGAGTATTTTTGAGATGAGCTCTCGTCACCTATCCGCGCGCAGGCGTGAGCTTAACGCCGCGACGTCCGCGCCTTTTCGGTACATCAAATAATTCATGTATTCATCGCAACTGAGATCAAAGTCCGGCGGCACGACGATAGTCGTCGTTGGTTGGACGACGATCGCGGGGCCGAAAACTTCGTTGCCGGCGTTGAGTTTATAGCCGTCGTAGACCGGTACCTCCA
>JAYUEZ010000369.1:0-4269 GCA_043738965.1 Gammaproteobacteria bacterium | reverse complement strand
ATCGACGGTCGCGACCGACATCGCCGTGGGATTGATCGGCTCGGACTGCTCGGCTTCCGCCAACCAGCTGGCGAAACGGGCGAATGGAGTGTCTTCCGTCATGCCCCGAAGGGATGTTTGAGGACAATGGTATGCGCGCGATCGGGGCCAGTGGAGATCATGTCGATTGGCGTCTCGGCGACTTCGGCGATCCGATCGAGATAGCGTTTGGCATTGAGCGGAAGTTTAGCGTAGTCCGTGATGCCGACTGTTGATTCCGACCATCCTGGCATGCTTTCGTAGACTGGCACGACCGCGGCGAGTGCTTCCGCGCCGATGGGCGATGCGCGGACTTCACCTTGCGCGGTTCGGTAGCCAATACAAATTCGAATTTCATCCATGCCATCGAGCACATCGAGTTTGGTGACGCACAGGCCAGAAATCCCATTGGTCATGCGTGAACGCCGCAACGCGACACCATCAAACCAACCGCAACGCCGAGGTCGCCCCGTGGTCGCTCCGAATTCGTGACCGCGCGTCGCCAGGCGCTGGCCCGTGGCGTCGAATAATTCGGTGGGGAACGGACCGCCGCCAACCCGCGTGGTGTAGGCCTTAGTGATCCCCAGGATGTAGTCGAGACAGCGCGGGCTCGCGCCACTGCCGGTGCTCGCGTAACCCGCCGTGGTATTTGACGAAGTCACATACGGGTAAGTGCCATGGTCGATATCGAGCAAACTACCCTGGGCCCCTTCGAACAAAATGTTTTTGCCGGCCGCCTGCAGCGCATAGATAGATTCCGCGACATCGGCGACCATCGGCTTGATGTCTTCCGCGAAGCGCATTTGCTCGTCCAAGATTTGTTGGAAATCGAGCTTGTCGGCACGGTAATAGTTGCTGAGCACGAAGTTGTGATAGTCGAGCACTTCACCGAGTTTCGCGGCAAACCGCTCGCGGTACAAAAGATCATCAACGCGGAGCGCACGCCGGGCGACTTTATCCTCGTAAGCGGGCCCGATGCCGCGGCCGGTGGTCCCGATCGCTTGCGCGCCGCGCGCTTTTTCACGCGCCTGATCGAGCGCCGCGTGGTACGGCAGGATCAAGGTCGCCGCCGGACTGACCTCTATCCGTTCCCGCGCGGGGATGCCCTTCGACTCCAGCATGAGGATTTCTTCGAGCAACGCCGCGGGCGACACTACCACCCCATTGCCGATTAAGCAGCGTACGCCGTCGCGGAGAACCCCCGACGGGATTAGATGCAGCACTGTCTTTTCACCGTTGATGACGACGGTGTGCCCCGCATTGTGGCCGCCTTGAAAGCGCACCACCGCCGCCGCGCGATCGGTCAACATATCGACGACCTTGCCCTTGCCTTCATCACCCCATTGCGCGCCGATGACTACTACAGATTTGCTCAAAGCGATTCCTCAGTCCTTTTTCGGTTCAATCTTACCGACTTGCCAGGTCGCGCCATCCTTGGACAAGGATTCCTGGCAACCGAGTTCGCGCGCCCCGCCCACCTGGGTGGGCAAGGCTTGGATAACAATCCGACCGCTGTGGCGCAGTCGATTAATTTCAGCAATTAGAGTTGGGTCGTTATCGTGCGGCGCATAGATCGCGCACTCAAGCGACGCGGCATGTGGACAGATCGCGGACAGCAGTTTTAAATCCGCGCTGAAACCGGTGGCCGGCCGCGCCCGCCCAAACTCCGCGCCAATATTATCGTAGCGGCCCCCCCATGCAATCACGCGTCCCTGGCTGCGGGTATAGGCGCCAAACATTGGGCCGGTGTGATAGTGGTAGCCGCGAAGTTCAGCCAGGTCGATGTGAAATTCCACCTCCGACCGGCGCGCACCGATCAACTTCACTAAGGCGGTCAGGGCGGACAGCGCCTCGCGCACCGTGGCGGGCGCCGCGGCCAATTCGCGCGCCGCGCGTGTTAAGACGTCGACACCGCCGCTTAAGGTCACCAGCGCACGGAACAGTGGTGACAGGGTTGCACTTACTCCGGCTTGTCTTAAGATTTGTTCGGTGTCAGGACCTGACTTCCGCAACAGGCTTTCGCGGAGTTCGTGCTCGGTCGCGTGATCAAGGCCGGCCGCATTGACCAAACCGCGAAATATCTGCATGTGGCCAAGGTCTAGGATTATCTCGTCGATGCCGAGTTCGTGCAGCACCGCCAACATCAGGCAGATAATCTCGCCGTCGCTCTCGATTCCCGCGTGCCCATAAAGTTCAGCGCCGACTTGGAGCGGATTACGCGAGCCTGCGAATTTATCCGGCACCGTATGTAACACGGGGCCGAGATAACACAAGCGCTGCGGGCCTTCCGTTGGCAACCGATGCGCATCGATGCGCGCGACCTGTGGGGTCATGTCGGCGGGAACTCCGAGCATACGGCCGCTGACCTGATCGGTGAGCTTAAAGGTCTGTAGCTCGAGATCTTCGCCGATACCGGACAGCAACGAATCGAGAAATTCGACCTGTGGTGGAATACACAGACGATAGCCCCACACGCGAAACACATCGAGCACTTGCCGGCGCAACATTTCGAGCCTAGCGGCCTCAGGCGGCAATTGTTCATCCACCCCATCCGGCAGTAACCAGCGGCTGCGAGTGGTCATCAAATTCTCACCAGGTACAGCATAAGGATCCCAACCAGCATGCTACCTAAACCAATCAGGCGCAGCGCACGGTCTGATAGTTGCGCTATTGTTTGCATGGTAGCGCGATGACGGCGCGGATTTAGAAACGGAAGCATACCCTCCAACACCAAAACCAGAGCGAGCGCCGCGAATAAATCCTGCCACTCCATACGCCCGGTCCACCGCGCCTAATTTATCGGTACCAATGATTGATCGTGACCATCAGCGGGCACCCGGATTGTTGAAGTATTTGAAGAAGTCGGAATCCGGCTTCAGCAACATGACGTCTTCCTTGGCCTTGAAGCTTGCGCGATACGCGCCCAGGCTGCGGTAGAACGCATAGAATTCAGGATTGCGATTATAAGCGGCGGCATAAATTCCAGCGGCACTAGCGTCACCTTCACCGCGGAGGGTTTCGGCATCACGATATGCCTCGGCGCTAATCACAGTGCGCGCGCTGTCGGCATTGGCGCGAATGGTGGTCGCTTCCCGCTCACCGCTCGCTCGATTTTGTCGCGCGACGCGCGACCGCTCCGAACGCATTCGTTCGTAGACCGACGTATTTACTTCCGCCGGCAGATCGATGCGCTTTAAACGAACATCGACGATTTCAATACCGAGTTCCTGACCCAAATCCTTAGTCCCGGTGACGATATCGCGGATCGACCCGCGATCGCCCGACACCACTTCGGCCACCGTGCGTTTGCCAAATTCATTGCGCAGACCGTCGTTGATTTTCTGATACACCAGTCGCTGCGCGCGTAAAGGATCGCCGCCGGTTGACAAGTAGTAGCGCACCACATCGTTGATTTTCCAACGAACGAAAGAGTCGACGATGACATCTTTTTTCTCGCCGGTCAGAAAGCGCTGCGGTTCGGCTTCAAGGGTTTGCAGACGACCGTCGAATTTCAGCACGTTTTGAAAAAACGGGATCAGAAAATAAAGGCCGGGATCAAAGTCCGCCCGCTTGATTTCGCCCAATTGCAACATGATCACGCGTTGCCGTTCGAACACGCGAAACGTACTGGTATAGAGCGCGACGATGGCGAGGACCACCGGCAATAGGATGCGAACATTCATTAACGGACACTCCGCGCGCGATTCGGCTCGCGTACCGCGGGCGCCACCGGCGCCGTGTATTGGTCAGGATCGGGAATCGCGGCGCGGTCGCCGGCCGCTGGTGGCGGCGCGTTAGCTGCCGCACGCTCCAACATCTTATCGATCGGGAGATAGGTGATATTGTTGCCGCCGCCGGTCTCGATTAGCACTTTGTTACTCGCGCCTAGCACTTCTTCCAACGTTTCCAGATAGAGTCGTTGGCGAGTCACCGCGGGTGCTTGTTCGTAGGCGGTTAGGAGTTGTTCAAAGCGGCGTGCTTCACCTTGCGCGCGCGCGACGACTTGTTTTTTGTAGCCCTCGGCCTCAAGTCGAAAGCGCGCCGCCTCGCCCTGAGCGCGCTCGACATTTTCATTTTGATAAGCTTCGGCTTCGTTTATTTTGCGTTGCTTGTCCTCGCGCGATTTGATGGCGTCATCAAATGCCGATTTGACTTCCTCGGGCGCGGTGGCACTCAACATGTTCACGCTGGTGACTTCGATGCCGCTTTGGTAGGCATCGAGCATTTCTTGCATCAGTTTGGAGGCGTTGG
>JAYUEZ010000368.1:0-4281 GCA_043738965.1 Gammaproteobacteria bacterium | reverse complement strand
CCGCGCTCATGACCGAGCAAGGTATTCGCGATACGCCAACCTTCGCCCCGTGCGCCGACGATGTTTCCCGCTGGGATCCGCACATCGGTTAAAAATACTTCGTTGAAACTCGCGTCGTCCGTCATCGTCAGTATCGGCCGCACGTCGATCCCTCGCGCCGTCATCGGAATCAATAGAAAACTGATGCCGAGATGGTTCTGTCGCTCGGATTCCGTGCGCACCAGACAGAACATCCAGTCGGCCAGCTGCGCCGTGCTGGTCCAGATTTTCTGACCGTTGATTACCCACTCATCGCCCTCGAGTTCGCCGCGGGTCTTCAAACTCGCGAGATCGCTGCCGGCATTAGGTTCGGAATAGCCCTGACACCAGATAAGCTCGCCGCGCAGAGTCGGCGCGATGAATTCGCGCTTCTGCGCTTCGGTTCCGAATTCGAGCAGCGTGGGAATGAGCATCATGATGCCCTGGCCCGCGATTCCGGATGACACCTGGGCGCGGGCGAATTCCTCGGCGATGATCCGCGCCTCAAGCATATCGGGCGCGGCGCCGTAGCCGCCGTACTCGATGGGAATGGTGCGTCCCGCGTAGCCGTGGGTGAGCAACAGTCGCTGCCAGGCCAGGGTTTCTGGTGCACGCAAATCGACCACGCGCGGCGCCTTTGACTCGTGGGCCGCGAGGAAACTGCGCACCTCGTCGCGAAAAGCTTCGTAGTGAGGGCCGAACGAAAGATCCATGGTAGTCCTCGCGCTAGGAGCTAGTGTGCCGTCCCGCAATGAACCTTTCCCATAACGATATAGTGGGGTCGCTTGCCCTCGAACCACGCTACGGCGTTGCTCGTCGTCGCCATAGCGCTGCTATGACTCCTCCTCGTGCCTGGTCTCGTGGTCCGATCGCTGCGCGAATTATCGAAGTTCATTACGGGACGGCACACTAGATCGTACCCATATAAACGCGACGATAGCGAGCGCCGCAGTTGATGTTGTCGGATGGGCCTGCGACTTGTGGCAGACTTCGTCGACGCGGGCCGCGCGGCGCTTCGCCATCAACCGTAGAAGAGGAACAACATCCATGTTATTCGGCACCATGCTCTATTCGACTGATTACGCCATGCGGCCCGATGAATTCGCTGTCGCTTGTGAAGACCGCGGCTTTGAATCCGTCTGGTATCCAGAACACACCCATATTCCGGCCAGCCGGCGTACGCCATTCCCAGCCGGTGGCGAGCTGCCGCAGGACTATTGGCATATTCACGATCCCTTCGTGGCGCTAACGGCTGCCGCGATCGCGACGAAGACGATCAAGGTTGCGACGGGCGTATGTTTGATCACGGAACGCGATCCCATTGTCACCGCCAAGGCGGTTGCCTCGCTCGATTTTCTCTCCAACGGACGCTTTCTGTTCGGCATCGGGGCCGGCTGGAACGCGGAAGAAATGGAAAATCACGGCACGCCGTTTGCCGATCGCTGGAAAATTCTCGAAGAACGCATTGAAGCGATGAAAGCCTGCTGGACACAGCACGATTCCGCGTATCACGGCAAGCACGTCAATTTTGATCCGATCTGGTCGTGGCCCAAACCGGTGCAGAAGCCGCATCCGCCGATCATCATGGGCGCGGCTTCCGCGTGGGGTCGCGAACGCGTCGCGCGGTATTGTGATGGTTGGGTGCCGCTGCCGGCGCAAATGAAGAACATCACCGCTGAACTCGCTGATCTAGAAGCGCGCCTCATTCGGCACGGACGCAAACTGGCAGATATCGAGATCTCGTTCTTCTGGGCGCCGAATGATGTCGATACCTTGAAGCGCTATCGCGATCTCGGTGTGCACCGCGCGATTCTGGCCTGTCCTGCGGAATCGAAGGAAGCGACGTTGAAGCTCCTTGATCAACATGCGGCGCTGATGGCGCAGGTGCGCGGATAATCGAAACGTCAAATGTTTAACAAGCCGGAATCGCGTCGTTCATTGGTCGTGATCCGTGATTACCATTCATCGAGGCAAATATGAAAATTCTCGAAGGCATCCGCGTACTCGACTTTACTCAGTATCTCGCCGGCCCGACGGTCACACGATTGATGGCTGAAATGGGCGCCGAAATCATCAAGATCGAGCCAGCGCCCGGCGGCGATCCCTCGCGCCTGTTGCCGATCGTAATCGATGGGCGCAGCGGTTATTTCGTGCAGCAGAATCGTGGCAAACAGAGTTTGTGTCTCGATCTTCACGCGCCGGACGCACTCGTCATTGTGCGCGAGCTAGTTGGCAAGGTCGACGTGGTGGTCGAGAACTACGGCCCGGGTGTCATGGAAAAACGCGGTTTGGCGTATGCCGATCTTAAAGCGCTGAATCCGCAGCTCATCATGGCGTCGATCTCGGCCTATGGCCGTGAGAGTCCGTTGTCGCACAAAACCGGTTATGACTGGGTCGCGCAAGCCTTCGCCGGCATCATGCATATGACGGGCAATCCAGATGGTCCGCCGCAACCTGTCGGCGCCGCCATCGCCGATGTGTCGTCAGGCGTGCATGCTTTTTCGGCCATCGGCTATGCCTTATTCCACCGCGAGCGGACCGGCATCGGCCAATGGCTGGATATCGCGATGATCGATTCGGTGTTCCACATGCTGGAAATCCCCGTGCAGGGTAGTTCGCTCAGCAAGGGCAAATACGTACCCATGCGTGCGGGCTCACATCATGCGCTCGTCGCACCGTTTGGCGTCTTCAAGGGGCCGACGGGATATCTGGTCATTCTGGCGCTGCAACTGCAATGGAAAGGATTGTGTGCCGCGATGGGACGTCCGGATATCGAGGACGATCCGAGGTTCGCCACGGGCGCAGTGCGTGCCGAGAACCAGCACCAATTAACGCCGTTAATCGAGGCGTGGTTGACCACTTTCAAAGACAACGACACGATTCTTGAATTACTTGAACGCCATCGCGTGCCGTCGGCGCCCGTACTGAGTCCGACCGAGGCGATCAATCATCCTTACTTCCGAAGCCGCGGCACCGTACGCACGATTGAAGATCCACTTCTCGGCGAGTTTTCAGTTCCGGGGTTCCCGTTGCGGTTCTCAGCGCAGCCCGACCTTCCCCATCTCATCGCGCCGTTGCTCGGGCAACATAACGCATCGGTACTGTCGAGCATGCTCGGCTATACCCCGACCAAGATTGCTGAATTAGAACAGCGCGGTGTGCTGGTACACGGCGAGCGTTAGAGTTAACAGGTGCGGTGTTATTTTATTTCAGCACGTCAAATAAATTATTGAAGTCGTCAGTCCACGCCGACTGCGCTGGCGCTAGGACCAATGGACTCGCCGCGCTGCTGAACGGTTCGTGTGTCAAGACCTGTTTGTCTTGCGCGACGAGCACCCAATCCGTGTTGCGCAACGCTGAATTGCTGGGCTCATCGTGGATCAACACCGAATACAGACCCGCATCGGCGGCGAGGCGCTGCACCATGGGCGCGAGACGCAGGAAGCGATTGGTCACGTGAAAGGCCATGATTCCCTGCGGCGCGAGATGGCGACGATAAACCGCGATGGCTTGGCGGGTGATGAGGTGAACGGGAATCGAGTCCCCGGAAAAAGCGTCAATCGCCAGCACGTCGAAGTCGTGCGGTGGTTCTTTCTCGAGCGTGAGGCGCGCGTCGCCAAGCACGATTTCAATTTGCGCACGGCTGTCGCGCATGAAAGAAAATTCACTTTGCGCGAGCGCGATCACTTGAGGATTGATTTCATAAAAGCGATAGCGATCTCCTGGCTTGCCGTACACGGCGAGCGTCCCGGCGCCGAGACCAATCAGTCCCACTTTTTTATCACGTGCACGCGTATTCGCGAGGGCGAGACCGATACCGGCGCTTGATCCGTAGTAAGTGGTCGGCTCAAAACGACGGCTAGCCGCGAGAAATTGTTCGCCGTGTTTGACCGAGCCGTGATACAGCTGACGCACATCGTCCGCAGGATTGTCGCGATGCGCATCGAGACTCAACAGCGTGCCATAAAAATTACGTTCCACCTTGCGCGAATCACGCAAGTCGCCGGCGATTTGCGCGAATAAAAAGCAGCCGCACGTCACCGCCAGGGCAGCGGCGCCAACCGCGAGAATTGTTCGTTGGCGCAACAGAACCACGGCGAGTACTGCCGTCAGTACATAACCGATGCCTAGCTCGTAATACGCGGGCAGAATGCGTGGGGCGACTAGCCCAACGGTAATCCCGCCTAGCGCGCCACCTAGCGAGAGCATCAAATAAAATCGCGTTAAATAGCGCGGTGACGGCCGCATCCTGGCGAGCTCGCC
>JAYUEZ010000367.1:0-4282 GCA_043738965.1 Gammaproteobacteria bacterium | reverse complement strand
GCCCAGCAATTCGCGCGCGGACCAGCGGCTGCATTGGCGCAAATTAAGCACGGCGTTTATCTCGGCGCCACTGGCACTTTAGACGAAGTCATCGCGCATGAAACGAACGCGCAGCGCACGGCGTTCCTGTCGGACGATGCGCGCGAAGGCATGCGCGCCTTTATGGAAAAGCGCGCGCCGCGCTTTGCCGATTAATTGATCGACGTCGCCTGTCGATCACGACCAAACGAAAGAACCCCATGCAAGGCGTCCTTGTCTCGGCCTGGACCACATTCGATCAACTGTCGCTGGTCAACCTACCGGCGCCCACGCTCGGCGCGAACGAAGTCCGGATCCGCATTCAAGCGGCCGGCGTAAGCTTCGCCACCAGTTTGGTCGTGCAAGGTAAGTACCAACGCAAACCACCGTTGCCGTTTGTGCCGGGCACCGAAGTCGCGGGGATCATCATCGAACTGGGGCGGGATGCGCACCGTTTCAAACTCGGGAGTCGTGTGTGCGCCGTGCTCGATTGGGGCGGTCTTGCCGAAGAGGCCGTCGCCAAGGAAGTGAACGTGTTTAAAATCCCGGACACGCTCGATTTCTCGCGTGCGATTAGTTTCACCAACTCTTACGCGACGTCGGCGGCCGCACTCACGTGGCCACATTTATTAAAGGTAAAAGCCGGGGAAACCTTGCTCGTGCACGGCGCGACGGGCGGGGTTGGGATCGCCGCGATCGAGATCGGCAAAATCCTCGGCGCGACGGTTATCGCCACTGCCGGGTCGACCGACAAGCTCGGCGTGGCGCGGCGCCACGGCGCTGATTACGCCATCAACTATCGCACCGATGATTTCCGCGCGGCGGTGCTCGAGATCACGCAGGGCAACGGCGTTAACGCGGTCTACGATCCGGTTGGCGGCGAGGTGTTCATGCAATCGCTGCGCTGCATGGCGCCCGAAGGTCGCATCATGCCGGTCGGCTTCGCAGGCGGCGAGATCCCACAGATCCCGGCCAATCTATTGTTGGTAAAAAATCTAATCGTGTGCGGACTCAACATGGGCCTGTATTACGGCTGGAGTCCCAAGGACATGCGCTATGAATACGAATCCAAAGTGCGTGCGAACATGGACGCGTTATTCACTTGGTTCGAAGCTGGTCAAATCAATCCCGTGGTCGCGAAAACCTATCCGCTAGTTGAGTTTCAGTCGGCCATGGATGACGTGTTGGCGCGTCGCGCCATCGGACGGGTGGCGATCGTGATGGACGAAGAAGCGCGGCGGCTCGGCCATGGTTAAACCATTTTCGCGCGAGCGTGGTGAAGTGATCCTTCACCTTCTCACCGTGCGGGAGCGAGTTAGGGTGAGGGGTAAAATTGCGCCTTAAGCCGCTGCCGTCTGCTCCGTAAACAACTTGAGATCGACGCCCTCGCCCACCAGCAGATCCCGACGCGCGACAAACTTCGGCTTTACCAGCCACACGATGAGCGGCAGAACCACCAGCGCCAGCACCATGTTGATGGCCATGATCACCAATAATAAAAGCCCCATATCAGCGACAAACTTCAGGCCCGACAAGAAGTACCAAGGCGCGATGCCGAGCGCCATGATGGTCGCGGTGAACATGATGGCTTTACCGGTGGTGCGCAAGGCTGCCGTGATCGCCTGGCCCCAGTCATTGTCATGAGCATGGAACTCTTCGCAAATTCGCGACAACAAATAAATGCCGTAATCAATGCCAACACCAACGCCAATGGCCGCGACGATGAGCGAGTTGGTATCCAGCCCCACACCGAGTAAATGCATGGCGGCATACAGCACTTGATTGGCGAGGTTCACCGGAATCAATAACAGCAATCCCGCGACCAGCGAACGATACGCGATGCTGCACGATATCAAGATCAATAAATTCAAGGTGCCGATGCACACCCAATGATAGCGTTCGATCACATGATTGACCGCCTGCTGCAATGCTATCGTGCCGGTGCCTAGTCGCACGCGATAACTGGGATGATCTTCGCCGACGGTCGCCACCGCCGCACGCGCCGCGGCCAGTGCGTGATCCACGGTTTCTTGTTTGTTGTCTTTGTACCAGAGCGACACGGTGGCGTTGTGCCATTTGAAATCGACCAAGTTGTTGAAGTTCTTCGCACTGGTGCCCATGGTCACGGCGAAGGCAGCGGCACTCATCGCCGACTGGTCGGGATCGAGCGCGATCCACTTTTGATTGCCACCGTTAAAGAGACGATTGCCCTCACCCATGTAGTCGGCGAATGACAAGGTCGCGCGCGGCGGCTCGGGTCCACGCTCCATTAGGAGTTGCAAATTTTGCATGGTCGCCACCCGCTCGAGTTTCTGTACTTCCATGTCCGGGCTTTTTTTGTTCTTGGCCTCTAACACGATTTCGAGGGTGTTAACGCCAGGGAAATGCGTATTGATCTGGCGCACCGCCGTATTGAACTCGGAGTCATGCCACAGCAAATTCGTCCCTTCGACGGGATTGCCGATCTTGATTTGCGTCGCGGTGTAGAGCGAAAGCGCCGCGCCGATTGCGACCAATACCGTCGTAGCGCGTGCCCGACGCCCGAAGCTTAAACTCGCGATCCAACCTAGCATGCCTTGAAAGCGATGGTGCACGCCCGAAACTCTGCCATGCCCGATCAGCTGTTCTACATTTTTCGGTGGCGGCAGCGAAGCCAGCAACAGCGAGATCATGACCACACCCGTCGGGATCAACCACACCGCCCACATCCCACAAAATATTGCATGACGGACCATGGCCGGAATGGGCGCGAAGCCAACGATGAAGATGCCAAGTATATCGGTGATGATGCCGAGCACGCTCGGCGCCATCATGACCCCCATCGTGATCTCAGCGGCCTTCACGCGGTCTTTAATCTGCGCGTAAATTTCGTAGAATCGTTCAGTGAATTGCACGCAATGCGAAAACGAGCGCGCGGTCAACAACAGTGGCACCACCATCAACAACGGTTCGATCGAAATATGGAGCCAACCCACCAGGCCAAACGCCCACACTGCCGCCGTCATGCTGGTGAGGATCGGCGTAATAACGCCAACCAAGTTCCGCATGTAGAGCGCCAAGGCCAGAATCAAGGCGCCCAAGGTCACCGTGAAGATCCCGATCATCTGCCGCTCGTACTGGTACACCCAACCGATCAACACGGGCTGGCCCGCGAGGTAGACCTCATGGTCGGCGTCGCGCGCAGCTTCGACCAGGTTTTGCACATATTTGAATGCAGTCCCGAAATCGATCTTCTTTTCGATGAAGGTCGCCGTGATCAACGTGGCCGTGTCGTCCCGCGAAATGAGGAATACGCGCGAGTTCGGTGATTTATCGACGAGCCGACGGAAACGCGCCACCGCCTCGGGCGTTGCTGGCGCCTTATCCTCCATCAACGGCCGCATATCGATGCCTTCGGGTGTCGCTTCGCTATAGCGCGCCTTGGTGCTCGCAATCGACAAAATGGTGTCGTGATCAACACCCGGTGCGAGATCGATATCGCGCGAGAACTTGTAGACCTTGGCCAGGGTCTGCGGATTGTAAATGTCGCCGCGCTTACATTTGATCATCACCGCCACGGTGAGCGGGCTGCCGAAGTCTGGGTGATCCTTATAGACCTGGACGAACGGATCATCGGCGGGTAGCAAGTCAGAGAAGATGGTGCGGAGCTGAACGTTCGGCAGCCCAGCAGCGAAGAAGGCGGTAATCAGTACGAACACCGTCCACGACAACGCGCGATGCGAGAGCACCCAACGCGCGATGCGGTAACGCAAAGAATACATCTGGCCCCCTCGATCAGTTTATTTTTATCGCGGCGCCCGAAGCGCGTGGCCGAGTGAATTTAACCAATCCGGCGCTTAAAGGCCAACGCCACCATGGTCGCGGAAGGTGAGTCCGAAGAGGCGGTTAGAAAATGACGGCGCGGTCAGCGTTGGTTACCGCTCGCCCGTTAGACGTTCAAGTTGGGCGCGCAAAACTTCAACTTCGTGCCGCAGCGTCTCGATATCGTCCAACAGGTCAAGCGCCAAGGCGAGCCCGGGAAGATTTAGTTCGAGGTCGTGCCGCAGCCGCGCCGCGCGTCGCGTGCGGAGAATGGATTGCGCGGGGAACCGCCACTCGGTCACCGCGGCGCCCGCCGGATTCAACACGCCGAAGTCGACTAATTCAATGATTATTTCGGGCTGGATTCGACACAGCGCGCAAACTTCCTCGAGCGTATACGCCGGTGGCCCCTGTTCGAAGTCGAAGACAATCAGTTCATCACTCACCATAATCAGGCCTCCAA
>JAYUEZ010000366.1:0-4283 GCA_043738965.1 Gammaproteobacteria bacterium | reverse complement strand
TGAAATTATTGACCGTGACGGTGTAGGTCACGAGATTGCCCGGTGCGATGGTGTTGGGGCTGACCGCCTTGCTTACCGTCAGTTGATCATTGACCGTGACCTGCGCTGAGGTCGCCGGACTCACCACGCCATTCGAGTTGCCGACGGCGCCAGCTGCGAGCGTGTTGGTAAACGTTTGCGGCGTGCCGGGCGTCGATAAGGTCCCAGTAAACGGTACGGTGATCGTGCAGCTGCTGTTGGCGGCGATGGTGCCATTGCTCAATTGAATGCCGGTGTTGGCGCCATGAACCGCGACGGTGGAGCCGCTACACGTCGTGCTCGGTACACCGTTTACCGCCAGACCCGCTGGCGAGCCGATAGGATCATCGGTGAAGGTGGTTAGATTAAGCGCGGTGGTTGGACTGTCGTTGAAGAGCGTAATGGTCAGCGTCGCGAGTTGGCCGGCGCTGATCGGGTTCGGTGAAAAGCTTTTGCTCACGCGGGCCGGCGAGTTCACGGTTAAGTTCGCGCTGGCGTTGGCCGGCGGCGTTAAGCCGCGCGTGTTACCGACATTCGCGGCGAGCAAGGTGTTGATCAACGTCTGTGTGCCGGCGGCACTGGCGTTGGTGCCAATGACGTCAACCAACAAGTTGCAACTTCCCGAACGCCCCACCGTGCCGCCGGTAAGCGTCAAGCTCGTGGTGCCGGCGGCTGGCGCAAATGTGCCATTGGCCGCGCCCGTGCCACTGCAATTAACGCTGGCATTCGGCGTCGCGGCGACCTGCATGCCGGCCGGCAGGGCATCGGTCACGGTGGTCAGCGGCAGCGCCGCGTTGACATTCGGATTATTGATGACCAGACGCAGGGTCGAGACTTGATCGTTCTGCACCACCGTACTCGGCGCAAAGCTTTTGGCGATGGTGGGCGGCGTGAGGTTAAGCACGGTAATGCTCTGTACCGCGGGCGATCCGTTGCTTTGGGCGGCGCCGTCATCACCACGCACCGCGCCGGTTGGGATGGTGTTGGCGGGCGCGGTGCCGGCCGCGGTCGACGTGACTTCGACGACGATGTCGCAGGTGCCGAGTGTGCCGCTGCCGGGCGCCTGAGGGATCACGCCATTACTCGGGTCAACCGCGGCGCCGCCGCTGCCGGTGCCGAGCGCAATCGACGACGATGCCACCGCCGCGGTTACGGTGCCGCCGCAGGTGTTGCTGATGACGCCGGCGCCAGCGACTTTGATCCCAATCGCGGAAAGGTCGTCGGTGAAGCGCAAGTTGTTGACCTGCGACACCGGGTTGTCGTTGGTTAACGTGATGCGAAAGGCCGTGATATCACCGGGAAAGATCGTGCCCGAGTAGGTCGGGGCGATGCTTTTTGAGACCGCGATCGCGGCCAAGGCGTCGCGGTGCGGCAGGAGGGCGAACAGCATCACAATCAGTGTCGTGAATGCGGCCGGAAATTGCCGGGACGTGATCCGGCCGTCACGTAAACGCGCGTATTGGAACAAGCTGCCCTCCGCAGTGGCAGGCGTCCGCGCCCAGACCGCTGGGGCAGACTTATTTCTTAGTATTTCGTTGGTGCGGACCCCGCGCTCCATGGTCGTCAGTGATGCGCATTCCGTCGCTATCCGCTGCGGCCATCGTAGCAGAAGTTCAGGCGGGTTAAAGCTTCGCACGCAGGCACGCAGGTGGACTATTTAGTGAGGCACGTAATGTCTCGTTGTCGAGGTGAATGTGTCAGTCGGTATGGATTACCCAATCAGGCGCCTACCGATAGAATTTCAGGTGGCTGAAGTACGACACGATAAAACTCAACATAAAATTGCACGTGCCCTAACGGTAGAACCTTATGCAAAACGGTGGTTTCGATAACGCCGTAACGCAGGGGAGAAAGAATCACCTCTTGGACGGCGGGCTCAAGGATCCGATAGCGCAAGCGGCCCGCGACGACGACGATCTTGCCCCAACTGCTAGCTTTGGTTTGATGTGCTTTCAGTAAACCGGCGGGCTTCTACTCTTCGCTAAATAGCGGTGTTTTTTATAGGCCTCTACGCCCCCAGGGAAGAGTCTTCATCTTTGGTATTCAGCAGAGTTAAGAACGCCGCGAGTGCAGGCTCGATTGAAAAACTCGAATAACGAGGAGAGGTACTGCTGCGCCCAGGGGGGGCGCAGCACGTTGCGTGTGCGCGAAAACTCCGATCTAAGTGTTAAGACCTATACCCACTGCAGGAATTTACGACGCCGGTTAGGCATAACAAGTAGGCCAAGCAGGCCGAGTCCGAGGGAAGCGGGTTCTGGTATAGAAGCTGGTTTCGGCGTAAGCGACCAACGATCCACGTTGTATGGTTCAAGTGCGGCACCGAATGAAATTCCTGAAGTGTAGACATTGGATTGGCCGATGCCGTCATCACCCGTTGCGAACAGAAATCCATCAATACTGCATGGGTTTGTCGCAGCACACCAGGCTTGAAAGAGGCCGGAAAAAGAGGTGAATGCAGGTCCAGTGTCGGAAAAATTTTTGGAAATGAAAGGCAGTGCTGGTCCCAATACTCCGTCGAACAAAACATCCGATACACTTGATACCAGGACCGTGTCGTTATCGGCCTGTACGATTCCGTCGAGCATGCCGGAAAGGACTTGGCCCGAAGTTACGGTATAGCTGAAGCTTAGAGGTATCGCGTTTGCGTTAATGGTGGTCCCGGCTGCCAGGAGAAATATTGCGGTTAGGAAAATTGGGTGTTTGCTCATGGCGACCTCTGCCAGTTTGTACTTGGTTCGCCTGTGGCTACGCAAAATATGCGCCAGAAAAAACGAACTTAAGAAAATTCAAGCAGTTGATGGCATCGCCAAGCGAGAGCGACGGGCTCGATGTAAAGTTTATCGACAAACCGGGTATTCCCAGGCGTTAAGATTCGAGCGCATTTGTAAAGAAAGCTGACAACCCGTGCGGCGACTTGGGTCTTTGTCGTTAACCCGAATGAGAGTGGCAACTTTCTGTCCATTAAAATTGCGTCTCAAATTTCCGCTTGTGGCCGGTCGGCAACCCCTAACCAAGCGACTCCTGCTTAGACTAACGCTAACCTGATTTTTGCGCCCGACTATCAAGGCAGCACGCGCTTGATGGCGAAGGTCTGCACTTCATCGTAGAAACCCTCTTCCTTGAGGAAATCGTCCAACAAGCTGCCGATATGTGGATTCGCTTTTTTTGTCATTTGCCCTACCTCCATTTCAGCCTTCCGCGTCCTTTTGACGTCGGCGGGCTAAGTTGAGATCCCCTTCCGAGGTCTTCTGCGTTTTCTTGATGGAGCCACGCAACAAAATCATACGACCGAGACCGAGAGAGGTCGGCAAATCGGCATTCGTTGATAGAAGGAGCTAAAGCGCCCGCGAGGCGTGGGATTACGTCATGGACCGTGGCCGGTTAGACTGCCTGCAAGCGACGCGGGCGCGTTCCGCGACACCCACCCGACTTCTAAGGATAAAACCCCATGGCGACGCTGCTGTATATCGAAAGCTCACCGCGCAAACAACGCTCACACTCGATCAAAGTCGCGGAAGCGTTCCTCGCGAGTTATCGACGTGCGCATCCGGACGACCGTATCGATCGCATCGATCTCTGGCAGGAAAGTCTGCCGCGCTTCGACGGCGACATGCTGAACGCGAAATATTCCATCATGCATGGACAGACGCCGTCGGCCGCCGAGCGCGGTGCGTGGGCTGAAGTCGAACGCCTGTTCAAGCGCTTCAACGCGGCCGACAAGTACGTGTTCAGCGTGCCGATGTGGAATTTCGGTCTGCCGTACGTGCTCAAGCACTATATCGATGTGATCACCCAGCCAGGGCTGGCCTGGAGTTTTGATCCCGCGAGCGGTAGTTATAGCGGCCTGGTGCACGGCAAGGTCGCCGCCATTTACGCGAGCGGTGGTGCTTATCATGCAGGCAGCGGTGCCGAGGCGTTTGATCTGCAGAAGCCGGCACTCGAGAACTGGCTGGCCTTCATCGGCCTGACCGACGTCACGCGCATTGTAGTTGCCGGTACCCTGGCCGGACCGGACGCGGCCAAAGCCACTGACGACGCTATCGCGGAGGCAGCGCGGGTGGCGGCCGGGTTTTGATTCGCAAGATCACGGCAGACCTCTTTCCAAGATCATCTTCAGGAGTTCCCATGGAAAATACCAATCGCGAATTTGAACTGCGTGGGCTTAACCACGTCGCCATGGTCTGCAAAGACATGCAGCGCACGATGGATTTCTACACCAATATCCTCGGCATGAAACTCATTCGCACCTTGGATTTACCCGGCGG
>JAYUEZ010000365.1:0-4283 GCA_043738965.1 Gammaproteobacteria bacterium | reverse complement strand
AATGACCGCGGCCGATCCCACGCTACGCGCCACGCCGCAAACGCAGCGACGCTTGAATCTGCACGGCGAAGCCGCGCCGCGAATCGTGCAGATCGCTGGCGCCGATCCCGAGGCACTCGCGAACGCCGCGCGCGCCAGCGTGGACGCGGGCGCCGAGATCATCGATATCAACATGGGCTGCCCGGCGAAGCGTGTCTGCAATCGCTTGGCCGGTTCGGCGTTGCTGAAAGATGAAGCACTGGTGGCGCGGATCTTGAACGCCGTGGTGAACGCAGTCGCGGTGCCCGTGACCTTGAAGACGCGCACGGGTTGGGATTTGGAACATCGCAATGCCGTGACGATCGCGCGCATGGCGGAAGACTGCGGCATACAGGCCATGACCTTGCACGGTCGCACGCGCGCTTGTGGTTATCAGGGCCTTGCTGAATACACCACGATTGCCGCGGTGAAGGCGGCAGTCACTATTCCGGTGATTGCGAATGGGGATATCACCACGCCAGAAAAGGCACGGAGCGTGTTGGCGCAAACCGGGGCAGATGGCTTGATGATCGGACGCGGCGCACAGGGTGACCCGTGGTTGTTCGCGCGCATCAAGGCGTATCTCGCCGACGGCATCCACGTTTTACCGCCGCCGCGAGACGACATACTACGCACGGTGCGTCAGCACTTGGCCCAGATACATGACCTCTACGGCAGCCCCCTTGGAGTGCGCATCGCCCGCAAGCACGCCCATTGGTATCTCTCACGCTGGAAGCTTGGCGGCATCGCCGCACGCGCGCGGTTCAATCGTTTGGAGAGCGCGGAAGCGCAAATACAATTTTTCGATAACGACCAAGAACAACTACTCGGGGAGGCAGCATGAGCATGATGGCAAAGTCGACGATCGGCACCGCCCAAATTGTCCCGCTCAATCCAGAGCGCGAAGCCGCGAGCGAACCCTTGTCATTTCACGTAAAAGAAGCACTTGAAACTTATTTCGTCAGATTGAATGGCCACCGACCGGGTGGCTTGTATGATTTTGTGTTGAGTGAAGTCGAACGTCCGATGTTGGAAGTCGTGATGAAACGTACGCGCGGCAACATCTCCAAGGCCGCGCAATACCTAGGACTCAATCGCGCGACCTTGCGCAAGAAATTGGAGCGTTACGGACTCACCGACTAGACCTGTTCCCCCGTGATGATGAAAATTCAACGCGCGTTGGTCAGCGTTTCGAATAAAGACGGCCTTCTGCCGTTGGTACGCGCACTCGGTGCACAGGGTGTTGAGATTTTATCAACCGGCGGCACCGCACAGCTGTTAAAAGCAAGCGGCGTGACGGTGACCGAAGTTGCGGACTACACCGGCTTCCCGGAAATGATGCAAGGCAGAGTCAAAACCTTGCACCCGAAAATCCACGGTGGCTTACTCGGTCGACGCGGCGTGGACGACGCGGTGATGGCGGCGCACGGTATTAGGCCGATCGATCTTCTCGTCGTGAATCTTTACCCCTTTGAAGCGACCGTGGCCGTGCCCGGCTGTGATTTGGCCGCGGCCATTGAGCACATCGACGTGGGTGGTCCGGCCATGGTGCGCGGTGCGGCGAAGAACCACGCCGACGTTGCGGTAGTGGTTGATCCCGCCGACTACCCCGCGCTCATTGCCGAGTTGAACGAGCACGCGGGCGCACTCAGTCCGGCGACCCGCTTCGCATTGGCCGCCAAAGCGTTCGCGCACACCGCGCATTACGATGGCGCCATCGCTAATTACCTGGGCGCGCGCATACCCGGCGCGCCGACCTTCCCCGCGCGTGTAAATCTCGAATTCCATAAATTGCAGGACCTACGCTACGGCGAGAATCCGCACCAAGCCGCGGCCTTTTATGCCGAAGTGTCGCCGCTATCGGGTTCGATTGCGCAGGCGCGCCAACTGCATGGCAAAGAACTTTCCTATAACAACATCGCGGACACCGATGCGGCGCTGACCTGTGTGTGGGCGTTCACTGATCCGGCGTGCTGCGTGGTGAAACACGCCAACCCCTGCGGCGTCGCCGAAGCAAGCAACATCGCGGCGGCGTATGACTTGGCGTATGCCACCGATCCAACCTCGGCGTTCGGCGGCATCATCGCATTCAATCGCGAGCTTGACGCGATGACGGCGGAGAAAATTGTCTCGCGCCAATTCGCGGAAGTGATCGTCGCCCCCACGGTTAGCGCTGCCGCGCTCGCCGTGTGCCAGCGCAAAAAAGATCTACGCTTGCTCGTGGTCGGACCGCTCGCCGTCGAACAACCCGCGCGGGATTACAAGCGTGTGACCGGTGGAATGTTGGTACAAGACCGCGATGCCACGGCGTGTGCGATCGGCATCAATGACTTGAAAGTCGTGACCGCGCGCTCGCCCTCGCCAGCCGAACTACGCGATCTACTATTCGCGTGGCGGGTAGTGAAGTGCGTGAAATCGAATGCCATTGTCTACGCCGCCGGCCGGCGCACCATTGGGATTGGTGCGGGCCAGATGAGCCGCGTCTACAGCGCGCGCATTGCTGGCATCAAGGCGGCCGACGAAGGATTGGAAGTTAAAGGCTCGGTGATGGCCTCGGACGCGTTCTTCCCGTTTCGCGATGGTATCGATTCGGCGGCGGCGGTGGGGATCACGGCGGTGATTCAGCCCGGGGGCTCGGTGCGCGATGCCGAAATCATCGCGGCCGCGAATGAAGCCGGTATGGCAATGGTATTTACCGGCATGCGGCATTTTCGACATTAACGAATGAAGGTTTTAATCGTTGGCGGCGGTGGTCGCGAGCACGCGTTGGCGTGGAAGTGCGCGCAATCACCGCGCGTGCGCCAGGTATTTTGCGCGCCCGGCAACGCCGGTACGGCGTGTGAAGCCAAAGTGCGGAATGTGGCGATTGCGGCCGAGGATACTCCGGCGCTTAAGCATTTCGCGCGACGTGAACAGATAACGCTGACGATCATTGGCCCGGAAGGACCCTTGGCCGCTGGAATCGTCGATGAATTCGAACGCGCCGGCCTGAAATGTTTTGGCCCGCGCGCGAACGCCGCCATTCTCGAGGCCTCGAAAGCCTTCACCAAGGATTTTTTTAAGCGCCATCACATTCCGACCGCGCGCTATGCCACCTTCACCGCGATCGAGCCCGCCCGGCTCTATATAAAGGAACAGTCGCTACCGATGGTGGTGAAAGCGTCGGGTCTCGCGGCCGGCAAGGGTGTCGTGATTGCGCACACTCACGAAGACGCGCTCAATGCCGCGCGAGACATGCTCGCCGGGACAGTCTTCGGCGCCGCTGGCGCCGAGATCGTCGTTGAGGAATTTCTAGTCGGCGAAGAAGCGAGCTTTATTGTAATGACTGACGGCACGCACATCGTGCCCTTTGCGTCAGCGCAAGATCACAAGGCGGTGAATGACGGCGACCAGGGTCCGAACACCGGCGGCATGGGCGCCTATTCGCCGGCGCCGGTGATCGGCCGCGCTCTGCACACACGCGTAATCCGCGAAGTAATTCGCCCCACCCTAAGGGGCATGGCGCGGGAAGGCCGGCCGTATTGCGGCTTTCTCTATGCGGGCTTGATGGTGACACCGGACGGCGAACCCAAGGTGCTCGAATACAATTGCCGATTTGGAGATCCCGAAACACAGCCGATGATGATGCGGCTCAAATCCGATCTCGTTGCCGCGTGCTTGGCGTTGCTCGACGGCAAGGGTGCGCGCGTTGCACTCGAATTCGACTCCCGGGCAACCGTTGGCGTAGTGCTCGCCTCCGGTGGGTATCCCAATGACTATCGCAAAGGACATTCGATCATCGGCCTTGATACGGAATTGGCCGAGACCAAAGTGTTCCACGCGGGCACTAGTTTCAAAAATGGCGCCGTCATCAACACGGGTGGCCGAGTGTTGTGTGTGGTCGGCATCGGCGACAGTGTGCGTGCAGCACAGGCGCGCGCCTATGCGCGCGTGGATCAGATTTCGTGGGAAGGCATGCATTGCCGGCGCGATATTGGTTATCGTGCCGTGGCCCGCGAAGCGGCCGCTCTCGATCATTAATTCGCAAGCCTTAGGAGAAAGGTCATGCCCAAAATCACCGGCACCCCCGACGACCGCGAACAGATCCGCGAACTCTATGCGCGTTACGCAATTTTCGTCGATAGCATGCGCTTCGAAGAATGGGTCAATACGTTCACGCCGGACGGCGTATTCGAAAGCCCATTATTTGGAAAGTTTGCCGGGCACGATATCTTGCGCAAATTCACGCAGCAGTATCACGAGTCATGGAATGGCGGCGGCGTGCG
>JAYUEZ010000364.1:0-4288 GCA_043738965.1 Gammaproteobacteria bacterium | reverse complement strand
CGCTGCGCTTCGAGAAGAAGCTTGTCGCGTGGCGCGCGGTAACGGCGGCTTAAGGCCATTCCGTGGGGTTAGAAGTATTGTGACTTCACGAACTACGCGTGATGATCCTCGGTCTCGGCCGCTCGCACCAATTCGCGTGGCAAACTAAACACTACTTGTTCCTTGATGCCGGGCACTTCGTTGACCGCCTGTCCACCCCATTCCTTTAGACGCGAGACCACTTGCTCAACCAAGACTTCCGGCGCGGACGCGCCCGCGGTAACGCCCACGCTGCGTTTGCCCGTTAACCAATCGCGTTGGATTTCTTCCGCGTTGTCGATGAGGTAGGCGGCGATCCCCTGCTTCTCCGCAATTTCCTTTAAGCGCGTGGAATTCGAACTCGTTTGCGAACCGACCACGAGGATGAGATCGCAGTTCGTCAGCAACTGCTTTACCGCGTCCTGGCGATTTTGCGTCGCATAACAGATGTCTTCTTTTTTAGGTCCGACGATTTTTGGAAACCGCTGACGGAGTGCCTCGATTATCACGGCAGTATCGTCCATCGATAGCGTGGTTTGCGTGACGAACGCAAGAAAGGTCGGATCCTTGACCTCCAGTTTGCGCACATCATCGACTGATTCAACGAGGTACATGCCGCCGCGCCCCTTCCTGGCGCGGTACTGGCCGAGTGTTCCCTCGACTTCCGGGTGGCCAGCGTGGCCGATTAAAATACATTCGCGACCTTCTTGTTGGTAACGCCCCACTTCCATATGCACCTTCGTTACCAGCGGACAAATCGCATCGAACACGCGCAGCTGGCGTCGCGCGGCTTCTGAGCGCACCGCCTTGGCCACCCCATGAGCGCTGAAGATGACGGTGGCGTCATCAGGTACTTCATCAAGCTCGTCGACGAAAACCGCGCCCTTTTCACGCAGCCCATCGACCACGTATTTGTTATGGACCACTTCGTGTCTTACGTAGACCGGTGCGCCGAAGATTTCGAGTGCTCGTTCGACAATCCCGATGGCGCGGTCGACACCAGCACAAAATCCACGCGGATTAGCGAGATGAATTTCCATGAAAGCTAGCCTGTATTGCCGGAATATTGACAGATGGCCCGCATTATACTCACCGATCGTTAGTCAAGGCACTGCTCGCACCGGGTCCCAGCAGGATTTCGTAAGCTAATACGCATGCGCCTACCGTAATCGCGGAGTCAGCGATGTTAAACGCCGGGAAATACCAATGCTCGTAGTAAACCTGAATAAAATCGACGACGTAACCGTGAACTACGCGGTCGATCAGATTGCCGATCGCGCCACCGAGAATCAAACTTAGGCCGCAGCGATAAAGTCGTGACATGGTCTGCGCACTATTCAGCACGGTTACAAGATAGGCGCTGACCCCAACGGCAAGGGCGGACAACACCCAACGCTGCCAACCGGCGGCGGTGGCTAAAACGCTGAACGCCGCGCCTTGGTTGTGTAACAGCGTGAGGTTAAAGCTAGGGAATATTACAAGCGGTTGACCGTACGCTAGGGCCCATGCTGCCCAACCCTTGGTTGCTTGGTCAGCCACTATCACCAAGCCCACCAGCCACCGCCAACTGGTCCGCTGATTAGTGACTAACACGGTTGTGCTTTCAATATTTCACGCGCCTGCGCGCAATCCGCCGCGATCTGCTTCGCCAACGCATCAAAATTCGTGAACGGGAGATCGTCGCGGATTTTGGCGAGAAATTCGACCTGGAGATGCTGACCGTAGCAGTCAGCGGAATAATCGAAGATATGCACTTCGAGTACAAATTTTTCACCCCCAATAATGGGCCGCGTACCGACATACGCAATCGCGGCGAGCGGACGCGCTGCCAAACCAGCGACGCGCGCGGCGAAAATTCCATTTAGTGGCGGTTTGCGCCGATTCAGATTCAAGTTCGCGGTGGGGAAGCCTATCTCGCGTCCGTTCTCATTGCCGTGCACGACGCGGCCGACAATTCGATACGGGTGACCTAGTAAATCTGGTACAGCGGAAAAATCACCGGCCTGCAACGCCGCGCGGAGCCGCGTGCTGCTGGTACGTTCAGCGTTCGATAGAAATGAACTGGCGCGTTCCAGCGAAAAGTCGAATTCGGCCGCGAATTTTAGCAGGGTCGAATAATCGCCTCCTCGGTCACAGCCAAACTTGAAATCATCGCCAACGATCAAACCCTTGATGCCGAGTTTGTCGATTAGAAAGCTCTTGATGAACTCAGCCGCCGTTAAACTCGCGAGCGCCGCATCGAATTTCAGAACGAGCAAGCGATCGATACCACAGGCGGCGAGTAAACCGCATTTGTCGCGCAAACTCGACAAGCGCGCTGGCGCCGCGGCGCCGCCGAAATATTCGGCGGGTTGCGGTTCGAACACGATCACCGTGGCCGGTAGTCCACGCGCTCGCGCTCGAGTTAACAGTTTTCGTAAGACCGCCTGATGGCCGAGATGCACCCCATCGTAATTCCCGATAGTCGCCACACATCCGCGCATCGCGGGACGAAAATTATAGGCGCCTCGAATAAGTCTCATCGGCATTGATTAGATGGGTGTCGAATCGAGATACTTTGAACTTCAAGCACTGATTATATCTCCGCTCGAGGTTGCGCCACATCGCGCTTGCGTAGACCGAACAGAAGACAGCCAGCGCCATACGCCAGGCATCCGCCGATGACGAGTATCACGAGATGGCCAGCGCGCGCACCCGCGTGCCACGCCGTCCAAGTCGGTAATGGCGCCGCAATCACATGCAAGATCGTGCCCATGATTGCCGCTGCCGCAAAGACCTGCGACGCAAACCGTCCCCAGCCGGGGCGTGGATGATAGACGCCAAGGCGGCGTAGGGTCACTAACAAAATCGCCGAATTGATAAAGGCCGCGATCGACGTCGCGAGAGCCAACCCAGCGTGTTGCAGCGGAAACACCAACGCGACGTTCAGTACCGCGTTGGTGATCAAGGCGATGACTCCCGCTTTGACTGGAGTTTTTGTGTCCTGGCGGGCAAAAAACGCTGGCGCCAAGACCTTTACGAAAATAAATCCGCTAAGCCCGCCAGCGTAGGTCACGAGACTTTTGGTCGCCATCAACACGTCAAATTCAGTCATTGCACCATACTGAAAAAGCGTACTCAAAATCGGCGCGGCTAGTACCGCCAACCCGATCGCCGATGGCAGGGTAATCAGAAGGACCAGGCGAAGCGCCCAATCGAGCGTATCGGAAAATTGTTGCGGTCGATTTTTCGAATGAAACTCCGCCAAGCTTGGAAGGATTACCGTGCCAAGCGCGACGCCAAAAATACCTAACGGAAATTCCATTAGGCGATCGGAAAAATACAGCCAGGAAATACTGCCTTCGCGCAAAAATGACGCGATTAACGTATCGATCAAAAAATTCAACTGCGCCACCGACACCCCAAATAAAGCTGGCCCCATCAAGGTCAAGATGCGCTTAACGCCTGGGTGACTCCAATCCCAGCGCGGGTGTGGCAGTAAGCCTGCTGATTTAACAGCGGCGATCTGCAAACCAAGTTGTAGGACACCACCAATCATCACGCCGATTGCTAGCGCATAGACCGGTTGCGCAAGGCGTGGCGCGAGGAACACCGCACTCAAAATTAGCGCGATATTGAGCAACGATGGCGTTACCGCCGGCACGCCAAAGCGACCGTAGGTGTTCAGCACGCCAGCTAGCAGTGCGGTCAGCGCGATGAAGAAGAGGTAAGGAAAGGTCAGCCGAAGCAAGGTCACGCTGAGTTCGAAATTCGCGGCGTCGCGCACAAAGCCCGGTGCAAATATCGCAACGACGGCCGGGGCCGCGATAACGCCGAGCACGGTGACCCCAAACAAGATCGCGGTGAGAGCGCCGGATACCGCGTCGATCAAGGCCTTCACTTCGGCGGCCGGCCGCTCCGAGCGATAGCCGGCGAGAACGGGCACGAAGGCTTGTGAAAACGCCCCTTCGGCAAATAGGCGACGGAATAGATTAGGAATTTTAAAAGCCACGAAGAAGGCGTCGGTCGCATGGTTGGCGCCGAAGGTAGTGGCGATCACGGAATCCCGGATCAGTCCGAGGACGCGGGAAATTAGGGTCATTTGTCCCACCAGTGCGGTGGAACGCAATAAATTGCGGCTCAGGCGTGGTTCCTCAAATTCTACGAATGCGGGGATGGGGTGAATTCAGGGGGCCGCGCTCGAGCCGCGATTATAGAGGAACCCTAACGTAAGCGGCCGCCGCTTGGACAAGACTTGGGATTGACAATTTCCCCTTATCGATAGCATAGT
>JAYUEZ010000363.1:0-4313 GCA_043738965.1 Gammaproteobacteria bacterium | reverse complement strand
GGCTGAAAGCCGCCAAACGCGCGGCGAATCGTTCGGCCCATCGCGAAGCGCTGGCGCAGCTGGATGCCGCTACTGCATCGCTTGAAACCTTGTCTGTCGGCGAAGTTCGCTCGCGTCTCGCCCTTCAAGTTCAATTGCAGCGTGCCGGTGTCCTGATCGTGACCAAGGGAATGTCCGGCGCGGACACGGCTGCGGCCTACGAACTGGCGCACGAATTGTGCGGTGAACTTGGCGACGAAGTTGAAGAGAGCGTTTCCGCGCTTTACGGTATCTATCTCTTTCACCTCGTGGGCGGCGATGCCTTGCGCTCGGTTGCCGCGGCACAGGATGCCTTACGCCGTGCGCAGCGAATCGACAAGCCGGCCTTGCTCGTCGTGGCCCATCGGGTGATTGGGGCGTCATTGGTGATGCGCGGCGATCTCAGTGCCGCATGCGAACATTTGAATCAAGCGATCGCACTCTATGATCCGCTTCGCGATCACGAGTCGGCGGCGGCCTATGGTTCCGATCTCAAGGCAGTATCGCTGGCCTGGCTGGGATATGCCCACGTCCTGTTGGGCAAACCGGACGGCGCGCTTAAGCTGGTGCACGAGGCCATACTTTTCGCCGAGACATTAAAGAATTTTCACGGTGTCGCGCTTATGCTGTCGTGGCTTTCCCTCCTCCATCTGCTGCGACGTGAGCCCACGCTCGCTCTCGAAGCAGCGCAGCGCGGACTGAGCCTCGCGAATCAGTACGAGCTCGGCATGTGGAAAAACTACATCAAAGCTGACTACGGCGCCGCCCTGGTCGAAGCAAACCGGATACAGGACGGCATCGACATGATGCACCAGTACTTCGCGGGCGCAAAGATCACTGGTCATCGCTTTAATCGACCGTTGCACCTGCCGGTGATGGCCATTGCCGCAGCAAAGTTGAAAGACTGGGACAACGTCGCAAGCTACTTGAGTGAGGCTATCGAGCAAACTGAAGCCGTGGGTGAGCGCTGGTTCGAGGCTGAGCTCTATCGATTGAAGGGCGAATTCTTGCTGACCAAGCACGGGTTCTCCGTCGTACGATCAGGCTACCTCATGCTTTGTGCATTCGCTCGACGTGGCGCGTGCGCAAAGCGCGCGATTGTGGGAATTGCGCTCCGCGATGAGTCTCGCCAAGCTGCTTCGAACAGAACTCAAGGTAAGGGACGCGCATGAATTGCTGAGGCCGGTTTATGCCGGATTCACCGAAGGCTTCAATACGCCGGACCTGATCGAGGCCAAGGCGCTGCTCGACGAGTTGCGGAACTGATAGGCGTCGTGCATAAAAGTGTCGGAGCGGAATAGCCCTTACTTAAGAATAGGCTCCCGTATCTCCGTAGGTCGGATAAGCGCTAGCGTAATCCGACGCTCGTCGTCGAATGACGCCCTGCGGACTTATCTGTCCTATCGAACAATCGAACCTCCGGCACCACAATCCACACGGAATAGAAGGTTCTACGCCGCTGTCCGCAAGACTGATATGCTTGCCATCCTCCCTGCAGTTGTGGCCCAACAGGTCGTCCGGATGAAATTTATTAAGGGCTTAACGCGTTCGTTGACTGTGCTAGGAGGCGGCGCGCGGGGCAAGTCGCCGCCGGTTCGGTGTACCCGCCACGTGGCCGCTGACCGGAGCTAATCATGCGAATGACCGCCCCCGAATTCCGGCGCTGGGACGCCAAGTCGATTACGCTCCTCGGCATGTCCGGCGTCGGTAAGACTTTCCTCTCGACCAAACTCCGCGAATCGCATTGGTTCCACTACTCGGCCGATTACCGCATCGGCACGCGATATTTAAGCGAACCCATCCTCGACAATATCAAGCGGCAGGCCATGCAGGTGCCGTTCTTGCGCGAGCTGCTGCGCTCGGATTCGATCTACATCTCGAACAACATCACGGTGGATAACTTAACCGCGGTGCTCACCTTTCTCGGTAAGCTCGGCGGCGCAACGCACGGCGGTCTCGATCTTCCGGAATTCAAACGGCGGCAGCAGCTTTATCGTGATGCGGAAGTCGCGGCGATGCTCGATGTCCCGGAATTCATCGACAAGGCGCGCGCCATTTATGGCTATCGGCATTTCGTCAACGATTCGGCCGGCAGCCTGTGCGAATTGGATGATCCCGAGGTCTTGAACGTCCTCGCCGCGAACACCTTGATCGTGTACATAGAAGCCACCGCGGAAAATGGCCGCGAGTTAGTAAAACGCGCGGAAGCTGATCCCAAGCCGCTGTACTACCGTACAGAATTTCTAGACGCGGAACTCGCACACTACCTGCACGCACGATCGCTCGAACGCGTCGATCAAATCACGCCCAACGATTTCGTGCTGTGGATGTTCCCTCGCCTGTTCCAAGCCCGGATCCCGCGCTACGAAGCTATTGCCAAGGCCCACGGATACACGGTACGCGCCGATACGCTCGCGGCGATTGAAACCGAGGCGGATTTTGTCGCGTGCATCGAGCAAGTCTTGGAAGTTGGCTAACCTCCGCGCACTATTTTTAGTTGCGATTCTCGATAATTCTCGGCGCCGATGTCGACCTCAGATCTCATTCAAGCGATCCACGTGGAAGCGTTGGAAACGCAGCGCTATCGCCTAAGTTGGGCCCACACCTTTAGCGCGGAGCCCGTCACGATTTACGGCGGCGGTTCACCCACTGAAATCGATACCAGCCGGCCGCTCGCGATTGGAGCGCTCATCACTGCACGGTGCTAACCCCAAGCAAATTCCCTCGCGCCTATTTTCAGCTTCAGCGCGCCGACGGCACCGGTCTCATCGTCGCCCAACGTCAAGTTCCCATAGAGGGTGGTACCAACTTTCGCGATCTTGGTGGTTACGCGACCGCGGATGGCCGTCGGGTCCGATGGGGATGCTTGTTTCGCTCGGGTCATCTCTCACATGTCACGGCCACGGGCCTAGCGCAGTTTGCGGCGCTTAACATCAACACCGCGTGCGATTTTAGATTGGCGGAAGAACGGCAGACCGAAAACGCGGTGCTCCCTAATAATCCAGTGCTGGAAACCATTGGGATTCCCCCAGGCATTAAGGACCGATTCTTTTTTCACCGCCTGTTCGAGACGACCACCGACCCAGCCGCTGTATTGGACGCCATGCACCAATTGCTGCGCAGTTTTGGGCGCGATCTGGCGCCACACTTTGCGCGAATGTTCGACATCTTGCTGAATGCGCGTGAAGGACCTTTGCTGTTAAATTGTTCAGCCGGCAAAGAACGCACAGGGATTGGCGCCGCGCTCACCCTACTCGCCCTGGGCGTGCCGCGCCCTGCGGTGATCTACGATTTCATGCTGTCGAAACAATATTTTCCGATCGCATCGGAAATCGATCGGGCGCTTGAAAAATATACGGTTCGCGCGAAGGATAGGGACACGGCCGTTAAACTCGTCATGCCGCTGCTCGAAACTCGCGAGTCCTACCTCGACGCGGCGTTGGGCGCGATCGATGAGCGCTATGGGTCGCTCGCGGCATTCTTAAGCGACGCTTGTGGGCTTAGTGCAGCGAAACTCGCGCGCCTACGTGTTCGATATACTCATTAAAGCAGTCGTTGGAGAAACGCATGACCAAACTGTACGCCGACACTGACAAGTACGCCTATCAATCCACCTTCGCGATCGTTGAAGCCTATAACAGCGCGGTTAAGGATCTCGTGCGGCGGCGCTTCGCCGAATCTGGACAAGCATGGAACACGTTCGTGACCGGCGCTGCCTACGACACGATTACCAAGCAAGACCTGGCGCAAATCGAAACGCAATTGTTAGCGAACGGTTATCGCTTCGAACCCTCCGCCATGTCTTCCGCTGCCGAACGGCCGCAGGCCTATAAAGACTCCGGACTGCACGCGGAAGATTTCAGCTTCGAGCATCCGTCGGCGCCCACCGCTGCACGCGACGCGGCGGGACGCGAATTGCGCGGCGCGGGCGACAACGTGGTCACCTATCGCCAGAATTTGATTGGCATCGCCCGTTATGTGCGCACCAGCGACAAGGTGTTGAAGTACTTAACCGAGGGTGTGCCCGCTGACACCATCGCCATCGTCGACGATTCCGGCGGCACGCTCACCGCGCCTATCCTCGAAAAATTCAAGGGTGTGCTGTGTGCCGGTGGCACCACGCGCTCGCATTTGGCGATATTGACGCGTGAATACGGTATCTCGTGTCTGATGAACGCGCGTCTGAGCGGCATTAAGGACGGCGATCGTCTTGAAATTGAATGCTCGGCCAAAGCCAAGACGGCCGAGGATTATCAAATGGGCGCAGTGGTGTCGGCGTCGGTTTGGCGCTTACG
>JAYUEZ010000362.1:0-1608 GCA_043738965.1 Gammaproteobacteria bacterium | reverse complement strand
GGTTCTGGCGCGCGAACCATCTTGGTCCCCGCCTTCGCACGAAAGTTCTGAATGATGAGTTCTTGGACATGCCCGTGGCGCGCGTGGGACGCACGGATGGCGAGCAATGATTCGATCCGTTCACGCCGGGTCTCGCCAATGCCGATTAAAATTCCCGTGGTGAACGGGATATGGGCACGCCCCGCGTCATCGAGGGTTTGCAATCGCACCGCCGGTAACTTATCCGGCGAACCATAATGCGGCATGCCTTTTTCAGTCAATCGCACCGCCGCGGACTCCAGCATCAAGCCCATGCTGGGCGCGACTTCGCGAAGGGTCGCGAACTCCGCGACGGTCAAGGTGCCAGGATTCAAATGCGGCAAGAGTCCGCTGTCACGAAACACAGCGTCGGCCGCGGCGCGGAGATAATCAAGCGTCGACGCATAGCCCATGCGCTGTAACGCTTCGCGCGCCGCCTTATAACGCAGCTCCGGTCGCTCGCCGAGGGTGAACAACGCTTCCTTACAACCGAGCGTCGCGCCGTGCCGCGCCACCGCCAGCACTTCGTCGAGCGTCATATACGGACTCGTCACCCGCTTCGGCGCTTGTGCGAACGTGCAGTAGTGGCACACATCGCGACACAGATGTGTTAATGGAATAAAAACCTTTTTTGAATACGTGACGACGTTGCGAAATCCTTGGTCGCGCAACGTCACCGCACTCGCCATCAAGGATTCGAGATCGGTGCAGTTGGCGAGCCCCAAGGCGTCGGTGTCGGTCGGTGCGACGCCATCCAACGTCCGCGCGAGCAGCGTGCGCAGGCTTACCATGCGGCTGCCTGATGCTGGCGCGACGAAATCCGCGCATCGAGTCCGCGGTCACATAAATAAGCCAAGGTCTCGGCCTCCGTATCAAAACTCATTAGGTCGCGTAAATCGTCGGGCGTGTCGATGTCGAAAGCAATTCCCGGTAATTGCAGCACCCGCACCGCAGCGCCGTGGTCGCGTGCTGCCGCGCAATGCGCATGAAAGCTTTCGTGTCCAAAATGAAAGGGGATCAAGTGCGGCGGCGATACCGCCAACGCGTTGGTGCCAAAACCTTCGCGATCAGACACGATCGTCATGTGCGGACCCTCGCCATGCGCTGCGATTATGGTATCGATCTCGTGGTGCGTGGCGAGCGGCACATCGCCGGGCAACATCAGCATGCGCGTTTCGCCCCGCGCCAGCAAATGCAATCCGGCTTGCGTCACGGCGCGCGACAGCCCGCGCATTTCTTCCGGCAAGACATTTGCGCCAACGCGCGCGGCGAGCTCGTGGACCGTCGCTTCCTGCGACACGACGAGCACCCCGGTCACTCGGCTACAACGCGCGAGCGTCGCCAGCAAGTCCTGCAGCATCACCCGCGCCAACGTCGCGCGCTCGATATCGGTTAATACCGCGGCGAGGCGTTGCTTCGCGTACGCAAACGGTTTAACGGGGATCACGATCCACATAGAAATTAACGCCACGTTTTTTTACGCGGCGACCCCACCTGGTGGACAGCAAGACAATGGCACGGATTTAGTGGGCTTTTTTATCAGCGTTGAGTCGGTGGATTAAATCCAGAGTGACGCGGGCCAGCTCGATC
>JAYUEZ010000361.1:0-4329 GCA_043738965.1 Gammaproteobacteria bacterium | reverse complement strand
AAGTCTGCAATTCCTGCCAGAACGATGTCGCCGGCAATTTGGTGCTGATTTGGGTGCCGACGACGCTACGCTGATCGCTGCCCTGGTCATTGCCCTCGTCATTGCCCTGCTGTTGATCGCCTCCTCCGCCGTTGTTCCGCGATCCGTTACTTGACCCGTTACGATGGTGTCGACCCTTATCCAAGGTGCCGGCACTGACGAACATCGACGATGAGCCGCTGCGATTGATGTTCAGGTAATTAATTTGGTAGACCCGCGCGTCTAACCGCGACGGCAATACTTGAAAGCCATACGCGGTGCGTTCGAACTCGTAGCCATAAACATCACGCGCCGCGGCGATCACTTCCGGGATCGTGACGTTCTTTAAATTCAATGAAATCTTACCGCCGACCTCCGGATGGACGACGATGTTGTAGCGCGTGCCATCCACCAGGCTCATGAAGAATTGCCGCGCGGGCACGTCGTTGACCGCGATATCAAAACGTTGTTGATCGCTAGTCGGCGCCATCTCGTGCGCATCGAGCTTGAGACTTGGCACCAGGGCGCGACTGACTTCGGGTGGCACCGCCGCCGCGACGCTGGCTTTGGCGGCGTCGACGGTGGCCTGCATCGCTGCGAGATTCTCCTTGCGCGGTGCTGGATTTTGACAGGCGCTAAGCATCGCGACACAGGTCGCGAGCGCCAGGCCGAAACGGCCCTTACTGATGTTTCCCCACCGGATGTTTGATGTCATTGGACGTTAACTTCAATGTTGTTGTGGTCTCGCCAAGTCTTATAACGACGCCGAGCGGCGAAATCTTGAGGACTTTGGCCGCGCCGATTGACTGACCTTCGGTCACTAGCGCGTTGTTTATCAGCGCCACGCGGTGGCGTCCGTTGAGTTTGATGGCGGTTACCACCAGCGCGGGCGATTCCGCAGGCTTATCGCTCGCGGCGGGCGCTGACACCATCGGCGGCGGTTGCATGGGATCGGGGAGCTCGGCGGCACGCGCGGCGACTCCGCCACACGCCAGCACCAACCCACAAAGGACGAGCCGCGCGGACATCGCTTAGATTCCGATCCAATCGCGATCTAGACTTAAGGTGTAGACGACGACGGCGCCTTCCACGCGTGGATATTTGACGGTGTTCAATTCCACGCGATCCCAAAAGAATCCCCACGGGAGCGCTTCCAGCGCCTGAAGATATTCCAGGACACTCAAATAGCTCCCGGCAAAACGAATGCGGATGCCATGTCGGTACGCGCCCGGGTGTTGTTCAGTCGGCGCTTTCGCGGCGAGTGGGACGCCGCCGGTGGTGCTGCCGGGTGTGTCGTGCCCGGTGTCGCTGTTGGCGATCAAAGGTTCGGCGCCCAAGCCCTCAAGGCCGACAAACTCGAGGTTTTTGAATCGCGTCAGTACCGATTGCAAAACCTCTGCCATTTGTTCCGGGGTCACCATGCGTCCGACTTTTTGCTTGATCTCGCCGGTGGTCGTGGCAAGTTCGGCGCGGGTCCTCGCGAGTGCCCCGCGCATCGCCGCATTGGGATCATGGGTGGCCGCCGTCAAGATGCCAGCGGCCTGGTTTTCGGATTCGGTTAATGCATGACCCGTGCTGTCGAGCTCGTTCTGCAGCCGACTCCGTTCGTGATCGAGCGGCTGAATCAGCGCCTTGTCCCAGCCCATCATGCACACCAGCAGCGTAGCGGCGAGGCACAGCGCACGCTCTTTCAGACTGAGTGCGTCGATCCGCATCCGCCAGGCGTTCAACGTGTTGGTGACCGCGCTCATGGCTTAGCTCTTGCCGTGCCCGGCCGGATCGTTGTCGCCACTGCTCAACCCTTCCGTCTTGATCGAAAATTGAACCGCACCGTGCGCCTCGCTCGGCGTGGTCAGTTCGAGCTTGCTGAAGGTCTTGCCGACGAACGCCGATTCGTTCGCCAGCCGTCGAACGTAGACCGGGATCAGCTCCGGACTGGCCGCCTGACCCTGGACGCCAATCGCGCCACCACCGCGCGCAATATCCACGCGAGTCAACCAGGTACCGTCGACATGTTGACGCGCCAAGCCCGCGAGGTAAGCGGAGAGGCCCGTCGTGTTACCAAACGCGCCCGACGACAGCGCCGTCGCGACTTCTTGGGTATAAGCGGTTTCTAGCTGTAAGCGTTGCAGTTCAGCTTTTAATAAGGGGTCGGGAGTCCGCACCGGAAATTGTTGACGCAGGCTGTCGACGCGGGCGAGCGCCGCGGTACGGGTGTTCGAGAGGTGTCCGACTTGGCGCGCCAGTGTCTTCACCTGCCACGCGCTATAGGTGTATGTCGCCAGCAGACCACCGAGCACGAGACCGCATACCTGTAGCAGCGCGAGCGCCGAAAACACCCGCTTCGGGGTGCGAAACATCGGCTGATACAGATTGATTTGTTGCTTCATAACGCAACTTCTTCACGGCGTAGCGCGGTGCCGATGGCGGTGTAGCAGCGGGCCTGCGTGACGGCATCGAGCCGTGTCGCCGACTGAAACACATCGTTCAAATCAAGGCTTCGAACCGGCAGGCCCAGCTGGCTTTGTAAGTACGCACAAGCCCCTGAAATCTCGACGTCACACGGCGCGAATACCACGCCTTGAATCGGCGGCTGCGCGAAATGTCGTTCGTAATAATCGAGCGAACGCTGAATCTCAATGACCAGTGTGTCCATCGCGCCTTCTAACACGCTGTTTGAATCTCCGGCCCAGCTCAAATCGCTCGCGTTCTCGCCAAACAACCGCACGCTACCGTAGTCCAAACGGCGCGACAGGAATAACGCCGATTGCCGCGTCAATGTCACCAGCCCGCGCTCGCGTTCGAGGGCGACCATCGCGACACCATGCAGATCTTCGGGACACAAGGCCGCGATATTGCGTAACGCGAATTCTGGAATATCGATCGCTTCGAGCTTGAAGCCAGCGCCGGTCAAATCGGTAGCGACCTGGCGAACCGCGGTCGTACGCGCGGCGATGGCGTAAATCCGATTACTGCTCGTATCGGTCGCACTTGGAATATCGAAGATATCGATCACCGCATCATCGACATGAAAATCGATGAGCTCATTCACGCGCCAACGCACCGCGGCGCGGAGTTCGGCGGGTGGCACATCCGGCGCCTCGACCAGCACCAAGCTGTAGTCACCGGCTTGCACGAGACTCGCGCAATTGACGTTGCGCGTATCGCTCTGATGCGCCAACGCGCTTAAGGCGCTCGGTACATCGGCGGTCTCGACATGCCGCGCCCATTGTAATTCGGGCGCGCCTTGGGCATTGGTGCGCACTAGCGCCGCGGTGATCCCGTGCGCGGCCGCACAGACACCGAGCTGACTACCGCGCACGGTTTTGGCTTTAAACAACGGCAACGGACACCCCCTCACGCTCATTAAAGACGCGGTCCGGCCACCAGGCCGTCTCGCTTGTGGGGTTATCGACTGATTGGGCGAAAAATTAAACGGAACAGCGTTTACTTACGACTCAGC
This sequence comes from Gammaproteobacteria bacterium, assembly GCA_043738965.1. GTDB lineage: Bacteria > Pseudomonadota > Gammaproteobacteria > CAIKBL01. Next base: position 848 of record JAYUEZ010000361.1, on the reverse strand, counting down.
ACCAAGCTCGCGGGTCATCAGCGCGTGCACGGCGGCCGCGGGCGTGCATTCGCCACCCAGCGTGCGCGCCACTTGCGCCGCGATGGGCATTTCGACGCCGACACTGCTGGCGCGGGCAATGACCGCGGCGGCCGTCGCGATCCCTTCGACCAGCCCAATGTCGCGCTCCGCTTTCCGCACGGCCTGACCGTGGCCAAGCGCCAACCCGAACCGACGATTGCGCGATTGATCATCCGTACAGGTAAGCACGAGATCGCCCAAGCCCGATAGGCCCATGAAAGTTTCCATGCGCCCGCCCAACGCCATCCCTAAGCGTGCGATTTCAGCGAGACCGCGCGTAATCAACGCGGCGCGGCTGTTGGCGCCCAAGCCCAGACCATCGGCGATACCGGCGGCAATTGCGAGGACGTTTTTCACGGCGCCGCCGACGGCGACGCCGACTAGATCGTCTGTCACATAGGGTCGGAACCCCGGTCCGTGCAGATAGCCGACGATGAGCCTGCCAAAATTAGCATCGCGCGCGGCGACCGTCAGGGCGGCGGGCCGGCCTTCCGCTACCTCACGCGCAAAATTCGGACCCGACAAAATCGCGACCGGACTCGCCGCGCCCGCGACGCTGAGCACCACTTCGTGGACCAACAACAGGCTGTCTAGCTCAATGCCTTTGGCGGCGCACCCAAAAGCGGTTATTCCATGATGCCCGGCCAGGGCTACGGTCGCCCGCGTCGCTTGCAGTGGCGTGGCAATGATTGCAGTCGTAACTTCTGGTGGGAGCGTGGTGAGGTCAGTGATCGGGTGCAGCAGACGCGGCAGCGTGATACCCGATAAGTAGCGAGGATTCTCGCGCG
>JAYUEZ010000360.1:0-4348 GCA_043738965.1 Gammaproteobacteria bacterium | reverse complement strand
GAACACTTCTAGTTTAGTAATCAGACAAATTTTGTCTTGACCATTTTGTCCGCACCCACGGCGAATTCGCGTCGAAGCCCCGACACGCTGCACGCTTTGCGTGCCGCCCGGCGCACTGGATGTCCCTGCCTCGGCCGTGCTCAATAGGATTCCTAGGACAATGACGAGCTGCCTCCCTGGCAACTCGTTGATTCAAATGCGTTCAAAGTTTATCCCATCCGAAAAGACGAGGGGTATAGATGGCGACATAGCATTGCTACAGTTTTGACTACACCTAAATTAGCGATTTGAAAATAATTAACCGCGAGCTCAGCTCGCTGGCTACAAAATCGGGAAACATCTAGACAATTAATTCGGCGACCCACCAAGGCATCGGCGAGCAATCGGCAGGCAATTTGAGATGGACTAGAACTCGCTTTGTCGACTCGCGACAAAGCGTGAGCGTTGATTGTATCGTGGCGCTTGCTAACAATTCGCGATAACCGTATCGCACACCGCAAAGAGGCTCTAAACCTACCATGGACCGGTATTCGTTGCAGCGCGATAGGCGTCGTGAGTCGGCCATGAACGGTCCCTGAGTCCGTTCGAACGCCGCCACTCAAATTTCAGAAAACGGTCACTTAGGCACGACCTCTTCTGCTATGTTGGTAAGCCCAGGGACAGAAGAGCTGACATGCAAACACGCATCGATGAAATTGCCAGCAAAATCTACCGGCTTTCCACTCTGATCGCAGATTTTCCGCCGCACGGCTTTACGTTCAACCAATATCTGATCGACGCGGACGAACCTTTGCTATTTCACTGTGGCGGTCGTGGTCTCTTCGCACTCATTTCCGAAGCCGCCGCCAGGATCATGCCGCTCAAAAAGCTACGTTGGATTTCGTTCGGGCACGTGGAATCTGACGAATGCGGTTCAATGAACCAATGGTTGGCGGCGGCACCGCTTGCACAGGTGGTACATGGCACGATCGCGTGCATGGTATCGCTCAACGATCTTGCCGATCGCCTACCGCGCCCACTCGCAAACGGGGAAGTGATTGATCTAGGCGGGAAGCGTGTGCGGTACATTGATACGCCGCATGTTCCTCACGCATGGGAGTCTGGACTCGTCTTCGAAGAAACGACGAAAACATTATTCACCGGCGATCTCTTTACGCAATTGGGTGACGGGCCCGCGATCGGCGGCCAAAGTATTGTTGCTTCCGCCATTGCCGCAGAAGACGCGTTTCACGCAACCGCACTCACGCCCGCGACCGCACCCACCATTCGCACTCTGAAGGCGCTGAATCCTGCGCGTCTCGCGGTGATGCACGGTTCGTGCTTTGAGGGAGATTGCGCGAGCGAACTGGAAAGTCTTGCCGCATATTGCGAGGCACGGTTCAGGGCTGCGCAAACTTCTTGAGCAATTTTTCTCGAGGGTGGGGAAACAAAAACCAGCCAACGTTGTTGTGATTGTGGAGTTGATTGGATTGCGCTTCCGCGTCGATTTCGCGGCTAGAACCGGTCTCAAAATTGCCTCAGTAGGATGACCATGCATTCGAGTTGGACAAAGCCTAGGAAATTCAATGGATAGTAATCGTAGCGAGTGCCGATTCGCCGGAAATGTTGGAGCCAGGCGAATAAGCGCTCGATTTTCCATCTTCTGCGGTAGCGCCGCAGCGCTCAGCCATCTTGGGTGTTTTGCTTTCGGCGATTTCTTTGGTGTGGCGCAAGGAGCTCAATGCTTCGTTCCTCGCGTAGTTTTGCGTCGAGTGGATCGCTGTCGTACGCCTTGTCACCGATGATCCAGGAGGGGGCGTCCTCTATGAAGGTCGCGGCAAGGGTTTTCTCCACCAACGTCACTTCAATCGGCCCAACCCCTGCTGCTTCTCGCGTTGGAGTTCCTGGACCTTGTGCCTCTCGAAATGACGCCGACCTTGCTCGATGATCTCCTTTTCGATCCTATCGCGGGTAAGCAGGGCTGGGAGCGCATACTGCACTCCACCGTGGCAATGCTTGAACTTACGGTTGCTGCCACAAAAGCATGGGTCGTTGCGGCCGATCTTTGGGCCGCCAGGGAAAGAAGTACTAGCCATGTAGAGATTGCGCCGACGGTACCGACCACATCATGGCCGAGGACTATAGCCCATCAGCTTACCGAGCATGGACCTGCTAACGGATCGTCGTCCCTTTACTACCAGACTCAAGTTCGCTGGATCGACGCGAATCGTCCTCGCGAACTCACGCAATCCGATCTCGCTTATTTTCTGCCGCGCGGTCTCAAGTAATTGCAGTTGCCGCTCAGAACGCTCGCGTGATTCTAGATCCAATTGCGTGATCCCCGCCGAGAGTCTCACGAGAGTCCTTCTACTCGGCTTTCGATGGCCTAATAGAATCGTCGCCACTTCGCGCGGCGACAAATCAGCCGCTCGCGCGATATCGCGGACGCTATCGCTTTTCGCTTGCAGCAGAAAGGTCCCTAATAATTTTCGTTCGTCGACATATTTGATTTGTTCATTGATGACTTCGCCGAGATAAAGCTGTTCCTCCCACCGATTGGCTTCTTTTCCGATGTGCACGACCTATGTCACACGGATGTGCCTCGGCGCGACAATGCCGCGATCCATAGGATCAGCACCGCGATATTTAGCTTCCGGATGCAAATGATAATGGCGTAGCACGTCAGCGTAGGTTTTCAGTAACGACGTGGGTGGCATGGAATAAGGGACATCCACCCATTCTGCAATTTCATCTGTCGCCGGCGTCGATCAACGCGCCGCATGCTAAATATCGAGTTTTCGCGGTAGTGTGGTGCGTATGTTAACGAGTGGTGTGTTGTAACGACTGTGATAACGCATTACGAGACGGTTTCGACTAATTCCGAATAAGACTGCAATATCGAATCGGCGGTCAGCAGGCGCGCCGGTTCGGTGAGTGCTTGGGCGATGAGCAAGCGATCGAATGGGTCCTTATGATGCATGGGTAAGGCGCTGACGGCTGCTGCATGCCGGGCGAGAATCGGCAGCTCGGTGAACCCGGAGCGCGCAATTTCCGCGACCAGGAGCGCGGGGTCGACTCGCAACTTTCCCAAGGCGTTCTTGATGGCTGCCTCCCATATCGTGGCAGCGCTTATGAGCACCTGATCTGCGGCCTGGATGATTGCACGTGCGCGTTCACTTAATCGCGGGGAATCGTCGAGCACCCAGAGATATATTTGGGTGTCGAGGAGCAGTTTCACGTGCGCCCCTCGAATGCAGCGATGACGTCTTCAGGCAGGGGTGCATCGAAATCTTCCGCAATCCAAAGCTGTCCCTTAAGCGCGCCAAATCTGAGTGTGATTTTCTTCGCCTCAAGCGGCACCAGGCGGGCGATGGGTTTGCCAGCCTTGGAGATAATCACTTCCCCTCCCGCGGCGACTTCTTCCAGTAGGCGGGACAAATGAGTTTTAGCTTCGTGGATATTCACGGTGTGCGCTCGCATGGTAGTTCCCGGGAAGTTAGTCCAACTTAGTCTAGTTTTAGAAAACACGCGGCACAAGTCGCGGTTCCATCTCAACATAAAGATCACACCGAGCAAAATAAGGGACACCCACGAGTTTTGCCGCCGCCTGCTATCTGCACTACGCTTGCGGTCCATTTAATCTGTACGAGCCCATCATGAGCGCCACCCGATCCGGCCCGACATCGCACACCTATTTCTCGCAGCGGCTCCGCCTGCATTACGTCGACTGGGGCAATCCAACGGCGCCACCACTGTTGCTCGTGCATGGCGGTCGCGATCATTGCCGGAACTGGGATTGGGTGGCAGAACAGCTTCGCGAGCGCTGGCATGTGATTGCGCCCGACCTGCGCGGCCATGGCGATAGCCAATGGTCGGCCGAGGGTAGCTATCGCATGGATAGCTACGTGTATGACCTCGCCCAACTCATCCACCAACAGCATCTGGCCCCAGTCACCCTCATTGCGCATTCATTGGGTGGCAACATTGCGATCCGTTACAGCGGCATTTATCCCGACACCGTGCGGCGGCTAGTCGCGATTGAAGGGCTCGGCGCGTCGCCGAAGCTGGTGCGCGAGCGCGCCAAACTAACGCTTGATGCGCGGCTTCGGGCATGGATCGATGAGCAGCGCGATCTGGCGGGTCGTCTGCCGCGGCGATATCCCTCGATCGAGGACGCTTTCAAGCGCATGCAGGAAGAGAATAAACATCTGTCACCTGCGCAGGCCCGCCATCTGACGGTTCACGGCGTCAATCAAAACGAAGATGGTACCTTCTCATGGAAATTCGATAATTACGTGCGTTCGTGGCCGGCCTACGACATGGCTATCGACGAAGTTGAGCAGCTCTGGGCCGGTATTACGTGCCCGAC
>JAYUEZ010000359.1:0-11542 GCA_043738965.1 Gammaproteobacteria bacterium | reverse complement strand
AAGACGTCGCGCTCGTCATCGGCGGCGTCGAAGGGCTGGCGGCATCGACGCGGGCCAGCGCCGCGCGCGTGTGGTCGTTGTCACCGTTGACCTTGCCGCATCAATTGGCGCGCGTGATCGTGGTGGAACAGATCTATCGAGCGTGGACGGTGATTGATGGTCATCCCTATCATCGCGCGTAACAGTGAAACCTGGACCCGCTCTTTATCTCGCCTCACGCTCGCCACGTCGCGCTGAACTACTGCGCATGTTGGGGGTTGATTTCGCCGTCGTCGAGGTCGAAATCGACGAGACGCCGGAAGCGGGTGAAGCGGCCGCGACGTATGTCGCGCGCCTGGCCGGCGCCAAGGCAATAGCAGGCCGCGATGCACTCACGACACTCTCTCCGGTGCTCGCCGCCGATACCACGGTGGTCATCAACGACGCGATCTTGGGTAAGCCGCGCGATGAGATCGACGCCACCGATATGCTGCAACGGCTTTCGAATCGCTGGCATTCGGTTTACACCGCCGTCGCGCTGGAAAGCAGGGAGCAATCCCTGCGCGTAGTCCACACTCGCGTCAAATTCCGCACCCTGACGCGTGTCGAAATCGCCGCGTACTGGGCCAGTGGCGAGCCCGCGGACAAGGCGGGCGCCTATGGCATACAGGGCATGGGCGGTGCCTTGGTCGAGCGCATCGACGGCAGCTATTCCAATGTGGTTGGGCTGCCACTGGTCGAGACCGTTGAGCTACTGAACGAGCACGGCGTGGCGCATCGACTTAGTAGACGTCAGTGCTGAGTAGCATCAATAATTCGGCTCAACGCCAAGGCGGGTGTCGGGTATGCGCTCCGCTCTTCCTCGCCGGCCATCCCTGGCCGGCGCGTCGCTGTTCCGCGCGCGGCGCGTCCCTGCGCCGCGCGCTCCACAATGACGCTACGCACATACCCGACACCCGCCTTACAAGCGCGGCGGTTGCGTGTGTCTATTTGGGTAATCACTTTCGGTGTCGGTTCCAAAAAAAAGCCCCGCATTGCGGGGCTTTAATTAAATGATCAAAGTTCGTGATTACAGCAACGGCACGATCAAGAGTGCTACCAAGTTGATGATCTTGATCAACGGATTGACCGCCGGACCGGCGGTGTCTTTGTACGGATCGCCCACTGTGTCGCCAGTCACCGCGGCTTTGTGTGCGTCCGAACCCTTGCCCCCGAAATGCCCATCTTCGATGTATTTTTTCGCGTTATCCCACGCCCCACCACCGGTGGTCATCGAGATCGCGACGAAGAGACCCGTCACGATAGTGCCCATCAATACCCCACCCAAGGCCTGCGGGCCGAGAATGAGCCCAACCACCACCGGCACGAGGATCGGGAGCAAGGACGGCACAATCATTTCCCGGATCGCGGAGCGGGTTAGCATGTCGACCGCCCGCGAATAATCAGGCTTAGCTGTCCCTTCCATGATGCCTTTGATTTCGCGGAACTGGCGCCGCACTTCATTCACCACCGCGCCTGCCGCGCGACCCACCGCTTCCATCGCCATCGCGCCGAACAGATAGGGCACCATGCCGCCGATGAAGAGCCCAATGATCACCATCGGCTCGGAGAGATCGAAGGTAACGGTTTTGCCAGCTTCGGCTAGCTTATGCGTGTAGTCGGCGAACAACACCAACGAGGCTAAACCGGCGGAACCGATGGCGTAGCCCTTGGTGACCGCCTTGGTGGTGTTGCCGACCGCGTCGAGTGGATCCGTGATCGCGCGGATCTCCTTAGGTAGATCGGCCATTTCAGCGATCCCACCCGCGTTGTCGGTGATGGGGCCGTAGGCATCGAGTGCGACGATCATGCCGGTCATCGACAACATTGACGTGGCCGCAATCGCAATGCCATAGAGACCCGCGAAATGATGCGCGCCATAAATCGCCGCGCACACCGCGAGCACCGGCAAGGCGCACGATTTCATCGAGACCCCAAGGCCGGCGATGATATTCGTGGCATGTCCAGTTTGTGACGCCGAGGCGACGTGTTGTACCGGACCGTACTCCGTGCCCGTGTAGTACTCGGTGATCCACACGATGATGCCGGTCAACGCCAAGCCAATTAGGGCGCAGTAGTAGAGCGCCATGGCGTGCTCGCCCATCAAATTGGTGGTGATGAAATAGAACGCGCCAGCCGCCAATAGCCCTGACACGAACACGCCCTTGTACAACGCTTTCATGATTTTCTGATCGGGCGCTTTGACAAAGAAGGTGCCAATGATGGACGCAATGATCGAAGCGCCGCCCAGCACCAGCGGGAATTGCACCGCGTTCACCCCGAACTCTTTGACCAATAAGCTGCCGAGGACCATCGTCGCGACCACGGTAACCGCATAGGTTTCAAAGAGATCGGCGGCCATGCCGGCGCAATCGCCAACGTTGTCACCGACATTGTCGGCGATCACCGCCGGGTTTCGCGGGTCATCTTCCGGAATGCCAGCTTCGACTTTGCCAACGAGATCAGCGCCGACGTCCGCGCCCTTGGTGAAGATGCCGCCGCCTAAGCGCGCGAAGATCGAAATGAGTGAACCACCGAACGCGAGCCCGACCAAGCCATGCAGCGTTTGTTCTGGGTCCGCCCCCAGCCACTGCGGCGCCAGCAAGTAGTACCCCGTGCAGCCCAACAGCCCCAAGCCGACGACCAACATGCCGGTAACGGCGCCGCCCCGAAACGCCACGGCGAGCGCGGCGGCCATGCCGTTATGCGCGGCCTGCGCGGTGCGCACATTGGCGCGCACCGAGACATTCATTCCGATATAACCAGTCGCTCCAGACAACAAGGCGCCGACCGCGAAGCCAATGGCGGTGAATTTGCCGAGCGAGAACCACAGCGCCACGAAGAGCACGACACCCACGAGCCCGATGGCGGTGTATTGGCGATTTAAATAGGCCGACGCGCCTTGTTGGATGGCCGCGGCAATTTCCCGCATGCGCGGATTGCCTTCGGGTTGCGCCAAGATCCAGCGCACCGACCACACGCCGTAGGCAATGGCCAGAAAGCCGCACAGTACCGTAAATCCTAAAGCGGACATGGAATAAACCCTCAGATTGATAATGGCCTAGAGAAGGATTCGAGGCTTAAGCCTCGTGCTTGTTATGGACTTGATCCTCCCCCTTCAGATCAAGCCCGGCGATTTTACTTGGGTTTTAGCCGACTTTGAAAGCTGCGGCGAGCTTTTTAGGGACGGCGACGTTGCGCAATTTGACGTAGTCCGGCAGTCCATCGCGGTACGGCGGATAGTCTTCGCCCGCGATCAAGGGTTTTAAATAGCGGCGACACGCCGCGGTAATGCCGTAGCCATCGGGGGTGATGTAGTCGCGCGGCATCTTGCGCTCTACATTCGCGACTTTGGCGAGATCCACTTCGCCGACCGCCCATCGGTAGGGATCGTCCGCCAGTCGCACGATGGTCGCCATTACCGCGCTTTTACCCGCGACCGCCAATTCAACCGCCGCGCGGCCAACGGCATAGGCCTGTTCGACATCGGTTTTCGATGCGATATGCCGGGCTGCACGTTGCAGATAATCGGCCACCGCCCAGTGGTATTTGTATTTCAACCGATCTTTGACCAATTGCGCGATGACAGGCGCCACGCCGCCCAATTGCGCATGACCGAACGCATCGCGGGTGCCGGCCTCGGCGACAAATTGACCGGCGGCATTCTTGACGCCTTCGGACACCACGATTGCGCAATAACCCTGGGCTTTCACACAGGTGTCGACGCGGGCGAGGAGGTCCTCTTCATCGAGGGGCAATTCCGGAAACAGAATTAAATGGGGAGCATCGGCGTCGGTTTCGTGGGCCAGACCGCCGGCGGCGGCGATCCATCCCGCATGGCGGCCCATGACCTCCATGACAAAGACTTTGGTGGAGGTCTTCGCCATGGACGCGACGTCAAAGCCCGCTTCGCGAATTGAAACCGCCACATATTTAGCGACCGAGCCAAAGCCGGGACAGGTGTCGGTTACCGGCAGATCATTGTCGACCGTTTTCGGCACATGAATCGCTTGCAAGGGATAGCCGAGCTCGGCACTCAATTGCGACACCTTGAGGCAGGTGTCCGCCGAATCGCCACCACCGTTATAGAAAAAATACCCAATATCGTGGGCCCGAAAGACTTCGATCAGCCGTTCGTATTCGGCGCGATTCTCCGCCAAGCCCTTGAGCTTGTAGCGACAGGACCCGAAGGCGCCGGAGGGCGTATAACGGAGCGCGGCAATCGCCGCCGCGGATTCCTGTCCCGTGTCGATCAGATCCTCGGTCAACGCACCGATAATGCCATGCCGGCCGGCATAGACCTTACCGATTCGGTCCGGATACCCTTGCGCGGTCTCGAGCACCCCGCAAGCGCTGGCATTGATGACAGCGGTAACGCCGCCAGATTGGGCATAAAAAGCGTTTCGTGCGGCCATGGTCAGCGTCCTGTAAGGTGAGATCACGTATCGTTGAATGGTACCGGCGCACGGGGGTTCGATAAAGACTAGAAAGCGTCTCGCCCCGTAGTTGCTACTGAACTTGCACACGCGAGCACGAGTCTCAGCATGGTCCCGAGAACCGCTGCTCGGGTAGGATCGGGTAGTACTCACCCACGCATGCGAACATCGGTTATTAGGAGCCACGCACTTGTGAATTCGCCGCGCGCTTTTGCGCTCTGCCTCGCCGCGACGTTGTCCCTCGCGTTCAGCGTGGCGGCCGCCACACCCACAGAGCGTCCGGCGCTCAACGACAACGATGAGATTAACGTGTCGGATCTGCCGGATTTCGGCGACTCCGCCGGAGCCTACATCTCGCCCGAACAAGAACGCCAGCTCGGCAAGAATTTCATGCGTGAGATGCGCATGCATGCCCCATTGGTGACGGACGAAGAGGTCGAGGACTATATCCAACAAGTGGGTCTCGAGGTCGGTAAGCACTCGGGCTATTACGGTGACTTTCATTTTTTCGTGCTGGATAGCGATGTCATCAATGCGTTCGCTGTGCCCGGTGGCTATGTGGGCGTGCATTCGGGTTTGATTCTCGATACTCAAAGCGAGAGCGAGCTGGCGTCGGTATTAGCCCACGAAATTTCGCATCTAACGCAACGCCACGGCGCGCGCATGATTGAAGCCGCCAGCAATATGAGTATTCCGACGCTAGCGGCGTACCTGGGCGCCATCGTCGTCATGGCCATCGACCCTCAGGCTGGCATGGGCGCGCTGGCGGCGATCGGCGCGGCCCAGCAGCAATATCAGCTGAATTTCACGCGTGCCAACGAAAAAGAAGCCGACCGGATCGGGATCGAGCTATTGCATACGGCGGGTTTCGACACCAAGGCCATGGCGGCGTTTTTCGAACGCCTGCAAACCGCTACTCGTTATACAGACCCTAAGGAAATTCCCGAATACATACGCTCGCATCCAGTAACGTCCAATCGTATCGCCGAGGCGCGCGAACGCGCCGAGAAAATGCCATCGAATACCGTTCGCGAGGATAGCTACGAATATCAATTGGTGTGGCAAAAGCTCAAGGTATTGAGTGCCCCCGATCCGGCGCAGGCCAAACAAGACTACGAAAAAATGCTGCGCGAAGGCTCGTACAAAAATGAAACCGCCGCGCGTTACGGTTATGTCCTGGCGCTTACCGAGGCTGGCGACTTCGAGCGCGCCCGCATCGAACTCGACAAACTGCGCAACGCGCAGCCCAATATCACGGCGTTTAAACTCGCCGCGGCGCGCCTGGAGCAGCGCGCTGGGCGACTTGGCGAGGCCCTCAAGTTGTACGACAACGCACGCCGCAAGGACCCGGACAGCCGGGCTGCGACGTATGGCTATGTGACGCTATTGAACAATACCGGCCGCGCCGCCGAATCGCGCCAGGTGCTGCGCGATTTCGCTGGCGGCGAGGAGCACGACCCTCGGTATTACAAGTTACTGGCCGAAGCCGAAGAGCGCACCGGTGACAACGTTAATTCTCACTACGACTTGGCCGAATACTATCGTTCGGTTGGTGAACTCGAACTCGCCACCGAGCAATTGAAACTGGCCCAGACCCAAGCCGATATTTCGCATTATCAGCGGATGCGAATCGACGCGCGCCTGGCCGAAATCGAAAAAGATCTGGACCGCACCGATATCGAGCGCGCGAAACGTAAAGAACGCGAGGAAAAACGCCGCAAGCGGGAATAAGGGGCTCTCTTCGATCCCGGCGCGGAATCGAAAAACTTTGTGTCGCCGTGTATTCACGTGCCAATTGCGGCCTACTTCACAGAATTGACACGCGCCATCGCTAAGATATCCCCCACAGGCAGAGGCACCCTTCAAGATACTGTCTTGAAGGGGCCAGCAAAAAATTAAAATGAGGCCCCACATGACGACGCAGAATCGGCTACGTTTCACCCTTGACTTAATTGGAACCGCCGGGCTGATTGGGGCGTCGACCACCTTACTGTGCGAACAATGGCTCCATGTGGCGGCGGAGGGCGCGTTGTTCCTCCCGTTCTTTTACAGCCTGGCGCTGGCCTTGGGCTGTCTGGTCGCGGCGCGACTGCTGCAAATTACCCACATCGTCGTAAATCATTCCGATCCACGCCGCAACCGCCGCGCGGTGCTAGCGTCAGCCTCCACGGTCGAGGCGGTGGCGTCGAATGTGACCGCGCTCAAAGAAAATACTAAGTTGCAACGCGCCGCGTAAGGCGGCGCGGGGTCCGCCATCACCTGCGCCACGCGGGGTCGTTTATAGTCTTTTTCCGTAGGTGATCGCTCGCTATACCGCCTAGTGTCGGGCGCGGCATAATGGACTGGCTCGACCCCCGGTCAACTGTGAGGCGCCATCGTGTCGGTCTCCGATCAAACGTCTCCCGAACGCCGCAGCGCCGACAAACGCTACGTCAGTCGCCTTACGCGCGACACGTTAGCGCTGATCCTTGCCGGTGGTCGAGGTGATCGCCTGCAAGAATTGACCAAATGGCGCGCCAAACCCGCCGTGCCCTTCGGCGGCAAGTTCCGCATCATCGATTTTCCGCTCTCCAACTGCATCAATTCCGGTGTCCGTCGCATCGGGGTCTTGACGCAATACAAAGCCCATTCATTGCTTCGCCACATCTATCGCGGGTGGGGGTTTCTGCGCACCGAGCTGGGGGAGTTTGTCGAAATTCTGCCGGCTTCGCAGCGAATCGATAACGAGTGGTATGCAGGGACTGCCGACGCGGTGTTTCAAAACCTGGATATTCTTCGCGCGCACGAACCGGGTTATGTCCTGATTCTGGCAGGCGACCATATCTACAAGATGGACTACGGGCTCATGATCGCGTTCCACGATGAGCAACAAGCCGATCTGACCATTGGCTGTATCGAGGTACCGTTGCATGAGGCCTCACAGTTCGGTGTGATGCGGGTCGATGAGCGGCACCGCATCGTCGAATTCCAAGAGAAGCCTAAGCGCCCCGCGCCGATACCGGGACGTAATGACGTCGCCCTGGCCTCGATGGGGATCTACATTTTCAATACCCAATTTCTGTACGAGCAGTTGATCAAGGACCACGATATGCCGGGGTCAAGCCATGACTTCGGCAAGGACATCATCCCCTCGGTCATCGGCAAGTATCGCGCCGTGGCGTATCCATTCCGCGATTCCAACGGCGCCGGCGCGTATTGGCGCGATGTCGGCACGGTCGACGCGTACTACCAGGCCAATATGGAACTCTTGGGCGTCACGCCCCAACTTAATCTGTACGATCGCGAATGGCCGATCTGGACCCATCAAGAACAGGTACCGCCGGCCAAATTTGTGTTTAATGATGACGGGCGGCGCGGAACCGCGGTCGATTCAATGGTCTCCGGCGGTTGCATTATCGCGGGTGCGACCGTCGTCAATTCGCTGCTGTTTTCGAATGTGTATGCCGAAATCGGCAGCCAAATCCGTGAGTGCGTGATTTTGCCCGATGTGCAGATCGGCAGCGGCTGCCGAATCAGGCACGCCATTGTCGACCGCGGCTGCGAGTTGCCTGCCAATACCGTGATTGGCGAAGACGCTGTGCAAGATCGAAAACTATTTCACATCAGCGCCAACGGCGTGGTGTTGGTGACGCCTGAAGCCCTCGGCCAACCGCGCCACACCATCCGCTAGCGGCAATCTCAAAAACGCCGGTGGCGCGTTCAATCGTGTGGCTACAACCACACCATTTGGCCCATCTCAAAGCGATGGGCGAGCAGTTCATGTCGCGGATACGCCCGCACCCGTAGTGCGACGAGCCCGGCGGCGCCTGGCGCCAGCTGCGCGGAAAATAAAGTTTCGCCGTCGTGTCGTTCATGTTCGGCGTGCAAAAAGTGCGTCTCCATCACGTCAAACTCACCGGCGTCCGTTAAGCGTCCGAGTTCCGCCTCAACCCCCACATCGGCGTCGCTGATCTCGTCCAGACGCAACGCAACCGCGAATCGAATTTGCGTTCCGGCGATTAAATTTGGTGGAGGCCCATCGCATAGGCGAATCGAGACCCGCGACCAATGCGCCCGCATGCGTTGCTTCCAAGCGGCTAACGTGCGCGCCGCCTGAAAACCATCGGCCGCGAGGCGGCGCGCATGCTGGGCGGCGGGGGCATAAAAGCGTTCGGTGTATTCGATGACTTGACGTTCGGCATTGAAGCGCGGCAAGACCGTGCGTTGCGACGCTTTGGCAAGCTTCAACCAGCCTTCCGAATAGCCGCGGCCGTTGCGCGCGAAATAGAGCGGCTTGGCTTCCTCGAATAACACCCGTAAAACCTCGGCGGACTCCAAGCGATCACGCTCGGCGGCGGACATATTTTTGCCATGCGGCACGATGCCAAACCCGTTGTCGCCAGTAAAACCCTCAGCCCACCAACCATCCAAAATCGACAAATGGACCGCACCGTTGATCGCCGCCTTCATGCCCGAGGTGCCGCTGGCTTCAAGCGGGTACTCCGGCGTGTTGAGCCAGATATCGACGCCGGTGACGAGCTTTCGCGCCAGCGATATATCATAGTTTTCGATCAGGAATAAACGGCCCTGAAATTCGGGTCGCAGCGAAAATTCGTGCAAGGTGCGAATTAAATCCTGGCCGCCACCATCGCGTGCATGCGCCTTGCCGGCGTAGAGCAGAACCACCGGGCGTTCATCATCGTCGAGCAGTTGCGCGAGTCGCGCCGGATCTGAGAGTAGCAGCGTCGCCCGTTTATAAGTCGCGAAGCGGCGCGCGAAGCCGACGAGTAGCACATCGTGTTCGGGCGCGAGACCGCGCAGCAAGGTTTGGATCTGCGCTTCGGATTGGCCGTTGCGTCGATATTGTCGCGTCAATCGCTCACGTAAATAACTCAGCAAGTCGAGCTTGAGCAATTGCCGGATGCTCCAGAACGTGTGGTCGGGCAATTCGTCGATCTGCCGCCAAAACTCGCTGTTGCATAATTGGTTACGCCACTGCCGCCCCAGGCGCAAATCAAACAAGTTCGCCCACGATGGCGCGAGATAGGTCGGAATGTGTACGCCGTTCGTCACGTGATCGATCGGATTTTCATGCGGAGCGATTTCCGGCCACACAAAGCGTTCGTTGCTCGCGGCCACGGTTTCGTGGACCGCGCTTACGCCGTTCTGAAAGCGCGAGCCGCGGATCGCCAAGGCGGTTTGATTGAAGCCCAGGGCATTCAGCGGGCTTTCACCAAGCGCGAACAGACCGTGGTCGCCACCGCCTAGATCCTGAATTAATTTCGGAAAGTACCGCCGCATTAAATCATGGGGAAATACGTCATGGCCGGCGGCCACTGGCGTGTGCGTGGTGAACACGGTGGCGGCGGCGACGACTTCGAGCGCACTGTGGAAATCGACCCCATCACGCATGGTTTCGCGCATACGTTCGAGCACCATGAACGCCGCATGGCCTTCGTTGATATGCCATACGGTTGGCGCCAGTTCGAGTGCCCGCAAGGCCCGCACGCCGCCGATCCCGAGCACAATCTCTTGCGCAATTCGAGTTTCAAGATCGCCGCCATAAAGCTCGTGCGTGATCCGGCGATCCTCGGGCGCATTACTGTCGAGATCAGTATCCAGGAGAATAATCTGCAGCTCGCCCAAGCGTCCCATCCAGGCCCGAATGGCGACATCGCGCCCAAGGAGATCAACATGCAGCCGTAACGATTGGCCGCGCCTGTCGAGCGCCTCGACAAACGCGAGATCGGCGCCCTTGATGGGGGTGTAGCGCAAGTGCTGGCGTCCGTCGCCATCAATTTCCTGGCGCAAATATCCTGCACGGTAAAATAACCCCACGGCCACAAACGGCAGCCGTAAGTCACTCGCCGCCTTGCAATGATCACCAGCCAACACGCCGAGGCCGCCGGCGTAAAAAGGCAAGCTCTCATGCAGGCCATACTCAGCGCAGAAATAGGCGACGAGATCGCGTTCGCCATCCAACGCCGCGCGGACCCGCGCGTCGCGCGGCTGCTGCAGATATGAGTTGTAAGAGGACAGCGCGGCTTCGTAGTCTTGCAAGAAGGTAGGGGAACTGGCCGCGGCGTCAATTCGCGCTTGCGACACGCGGCGCAGAAACATCTTGGGGTTGTGCCCACACGCCGTCCACAATTCGCCATCGATATGGGCGAATAGGTCCTGGATTCGCCGATCCCAGGTATAGGACAGATTGTTGGATAGCTCTTGCAGGCGCGTTAGCGTGGCCGGGAGTCGGGGGCTAATTTCAAATTCAATGCGGGTTTCGGTCATCGGTGGCCTCAAGAATCGAATGGCTTAACCTAAGGGATCTCTGAATAAGTCCATCCTAGACTTTTCAGAGGCCTGCCCTGTGCCGCACGGAAACTCTGCCTGTTGCAGCGTTCCCCTAACTTGTTTCAACCCGCGCAAACGGCGCATAGTGCGCGGCGAATAATCGGCTGCGATCGGTACGTGATATTTAGCCATGCTCAATAACGGACTGGTCGTAAGTATTTCTGAACCGTGCGCGTACCGCGCGAGGCTAACATTTTACGACGCTGCGAAAGAATGGCGCTAAAAATACTTTTTGCCGCGAGCGAAGCCGCGCCTTTTGCACAGACGGGCGGATTGGGCGAAGTCCTCGGCAGCTTGCCTCTGGCACTGGCCGGCGTCGGATGCGACGTTCGGGTGCTCCTGCCGGGCTATCGCACCATTAAGACGCAGCATGCGACCACCTCTGTTGGCGCGGCCCTCAACGTTCCTGGTTATCCCGAGCACCTTCGCGTGCTACGCATCGAGGGCACTGTCGATCCGGCGGTTTGGCTGGTGGACGCGCCCCGTTTTTTCGATCGTGACGGCGACTTGTACAGCACCGCCAACGGCCAAGATTGGCCCGATAATCCCGAGCGGTTTGCGTGTTTTAGTCATGTAGTCACCACGTTAGCCGTGCACGGCATGCCTGACGGCTGGCGCCCTGACGTCGTCCATGTGCACGATTGGCAAACCGCACTGGTGCCACTGCTGCTCGCGTCTCACACACCGCGACCCCGCACGGTGTTCACGATCCACAATCTCGCGTATCGCGGGCTGTGCGACTTTGCCACCTTCACGCG
>JAYUEZ010000358.1:0-4359 GCA_043738965.1 Gammaproteobacteria bacterium | reverse complement strand
GCGGTATTCGTAGTGAAACGCGTTGCCCGCGCTACGCAACCAGCCGATCGACGGCGATGGAAAGTGAGTCGCGAGGATCAGCGTTGACGTGTCGGCATAACGCTCCAAGAATCGCCGGCGCGTGGTCCGTGCCAACGCCGGCTGATCATCAAACAGGAAATTCCATTCGGGATGCGGGCACTGCAATGGGCTGTGAATGAGATCACCGGTAACCACCCCGGATTCCGCGCGTGATTTCAGCTTGATCGCACAATGCCCAGGGGTATGTCCTGGTGTGGACTCAAGATACAGCGTGTCATCGACTGAGTAATCCGTATCCACCAAGACACCGCGCCCGGCCTCCATCACGGGCACTACGTTTTCGACAAATACTGGATCGCCCCGTTCGCGGTATTGGCGTTCGGCGTATGCATATTCTTCCTTGGCGAAGATATACCGGGCATTCGGAAAGGTGGGGCGCCAGCGGCCGTCGCGTAATTCCGTGTGCCACCCGCAGTGATCCAAATGCAGATGAGTGCAGAACACGAAGTCGATTTCCTCGGGCGCGACACCCGCCGCGTGCAACGTACGCAAGTAAGTTGGGTCATCGCGCCCAGCCCAACGTTTGAAGCCCGCGAGCGATTTGTGATTGCCCACACAGGTGTCGACCAGCGCAAGGTGGCGTTCGGTACGAATGAGGTAGCTTTGTATGGGCAGGATGAGTTTGCCCGTTTGGGGGCACAGCGCCCGCGGTTCCAACCATGAACGATACGGGGCAATCGCTTCTGGTGTCGCTTCCGCGAACATTTTATCGGGAACCAAGAACGGCTCTTCAATTTCGATGATGCGCGTTACCGCGATATTTCCAATCTGTAGCCAATGCATCGCGCGCGACCTTTACGTAGGATTACCGTGACATTTCTTGAATTTTTTGCCACTTCCGCACGGACACGGATCGTTGCGGCCGACTTCGCGTAAGGGATTACGCGCGGGATCGCCGGGTAGTCCGTGATCATGATTGCAGTTGGGACCGTGAACGTGCTCGTGCTCTTCGGCTTTGGGTGTATGCATGGTGCCGCCTTATGTGAAGTCGAAAATTTCGTGCGCTTCGGTCATGGGAATTTAAATCTTGAAGGCCAAGAGTTCCTTCAGATGCTTATCGACTTGTTGCAAGAATGCGGGATCCAATCCATTCAATACCAAATGTCCGCATATCGTGTTCAGGATCCGTAGTTCGCTGCCCTTGATCATTTTTTGTTCAGCCTTGCAGTCGCGCGGGGGGAAGAACATGTCTTCATCGATTGGCATCACGAAAGTTTTCGCGGTGATCCGTGACAGTGCCTTTTTCAAATCGCCGCCAGTGTGACGGCTTACATCGCCGCGTTGCCATTTCCACGCCATGCTGAGCAAGGCGTTGGGATCCATCGGGAGAAAGTAGGCATGTAGGAAGTTGACCATGAAATCGGGGATCGAACTAAAACCAAAATTACGCCAGGCTTCTTGCTTGAAAAATTCAGTACTAAAACCCATGACCGCCCAAATTCCAGCATGCCGTTCGAGGCCCGCGCGAACTTCAGCGTTACTGGCGTACCAACCGCCACGCCAGCCCGGATCGCTCGTAATCGCGTCGCTCAGCGCTTGGCCATATAGAAAATCGTGATCGGTGTTTTTCGCCGTGCCCGCGATCGGCGCGGCGCGCAATACCATCTCGGGATAGCGTACCGCCCATTCGTAAGTTTGCTGCGCGCCCATTGAACCGCCGACAACCAAGGCGAGCTCCCGAATCCCAAATTTTTCCGTGATTAATTGATGTTGGGCGCGCGCATCATCGCCGATTCTAATTTTTGGAAAATTAGCCATGCCGGCTGGCGATGGCGTGTTATGCGGTGATGACGACAGGCCATTGCCGATCTGGTTCACGCAAACAATGAAATACTTTTCGGGATCGAGAGCGCGACCTTTACCGATATACGCCTGCTCGAAAATCTTGCTGGTGCCGGAAAACCACGTCGGAACTAGAATGACGTTGTTCTTCGCTTTATTCAGTTTGCCGTGCGTTGCGTAGGCCAGTTGCGCGTTCCGCAACGTGCCGCCCTCCTCGAGCGTGAAGGCGGGGCCCAGATTGAATAATTGATAGGGACCGTGGCTCTCTTGCGAATAATAGGTGTTATTAAGCATGCGACTCCCTAAGGTCGGCGTTGGGTTTGGGAGATTCGATTGTAGCGGCGTCGGCGCGAACGGCCCAGCCTTACGAGGTCGCGCCGTAGTCGGCGCTCAACTGCTTTATCGGGTAGTCGTCGAAGTCTTGAGGCCGACATCGGCGCTAGTGGGTAGCGTCGACGCCGGTGGCACCCGTGTCGCGCCATGGGCTTCAGAAACAGGCAGTGTGCTCATCAAGAACAACGCCAGCACTACGCCAGTCATCTCAAACAGGATCTGGACCCAGCGGAGGGGTCCGCGGCTTAGTGATACAGACTTCATACACCGGGTTAGCGGCTTATGGGCCCCCGGCTTTATGCCAATTTCTAGCGCTTGATCACAACTTTGCCATAGACCTCACGGCTTTCAATAAGGCGCAGCCCTTCTTTGGCCTCGCTGAAGGGCAGGGTACGGTAGATCACCGGATTGATTTGGCGGTTGGCAAGCCAGTCGTAAAACTTGAGTTGCGCCTGTCCCGGCTCTGGCATGCCGCGATCCAGGTATTGGCCCCACGCTAGCCCAAGCACCGACATGTTTTTAAGCAATATCCGGTTGAGTTCGATCGACGGGATTTTGCCACCGGCAAAGCCAATCACGACCAGTCGTCCACCCCACGCGATGCAACGTTTTACTTGATCAAAGAGGTCACCGCCGACCGGGTCGTAAATCACGTCGGCGCCGTTGCCGTTGGTCAACGCCTTGACCCGTTCGACCAACTCTTCCGTTTTGTAATTGATGACGTGGTCGGCGCCTTCGCGCTTGCATATATCCAGTTTGCGCTTATCCCCGGCGCAGGCGATGACCGTCGCGCCCCTCAATTTGCCTAGCTGGATCGCCGCAAGACCGACACCGCCAGCCGCCCCAAGCACGAGTAGCGTCTCCCCCGCTTGTAAGTGCGCGCGATGCTCAAGTCCAAAATACGAAGTGCCGTACACTACTGATAACGCCGCCGCCTGTTCATCCGTGACATGCGGCGGCACCGTCCACGCAGAATTGTCATGGACGACAAACAAGTCGGCGAGCGTACCGCCCGCATGCGTGAAGCCGACTACCCGGTCGCCGATTTTAAATTTGCTATTTCGCCCGACGGCTTCGACGATGCCCACGCCTTCAACGCCAGGCACCGCCGGTAAGGGCGCTTTGTGCTGATATTTCCCTTCAATGATCAACAGGTCGGGAAAATTGAGCGACATGGCGGCCGTGCGCACCACGGCCTGATGTTCGCTGGGCACTGGCGCCGCGCGCTCTACCCAATGCAAGGTTTCGCTGTAATGTCCGTAGTGATCAAATTGCCAAGCGTGCATGAGTCGTGCTTCTTAAATTAAATCGGTAGTCGTCGGTTCGGCCACTACCGTGTTTTCGATAAACCCAAGTTTCTCGATTTCGATCCGGACCTTGTCGCCGACCATCAAGTATTTTGGTGGTTTGAATCCAATGCCGACGCCGCTCGGCGTCCCCGTGAGTACCAAGTCGCCGGGTTCGAGCGTAAACGCCTGGGTCAGGGTTTCTATTTGCGTAAAGCAATCGAAGACCAAATGTTTGGTGTTCGATTGCTGACGTAGTTCGCCATTGACCGTCGTTTTCAGCGCCAGATTATGCGGATCACCGATTTCATCGGCGGTCACCAGGAACGGACCAAACGGCGCGTGCGTGTCAAATGACTTACCCAGCGTGAAGGTCTGCGCGCGCATTTGCCAGTCGCGCACGCTGACGTCGTTACACACCACATAGCCCGCGATCACTTCGTGCGCGCGCGAGCGCGGCACATGGCGGCAACGGCGGCCGATGATGAAACCAAGTTCGCCTTCGTAATCGAGCTTGTCCGACACCCGTGGCAGGTGGATCGCAGCATACGGCCCGTTCGCGGCGGTGGATTGTTTGTTGAAGAACATCGGAAATTTAGGCGTTTCGAGTTTGGTTTCCTCGATGTGATCTTGGTAGTTGAGTCCAATCGCAAGAATTTTGGGTGGCCTCAGCACTGGCGCGCACAACGTGACATCGGCAAGGTTGTGTCGTGTTCCAGTCGCAACGGCCGCCGTCGCGAGTGCGGCGGGACCGGCCGCGAGGAGCGCGCTCATTTCGGACGGAAGTTGCGTCGTCGACAGATCGACCAGCGCGTCGCCGTCGACGCGACCCAGGCGAGGAGTGCCGCCACGCAGCGAGAAGGTGGCAAGTTTCATT
>JAYUEZ010000357.1:0-4359 GCA_043738965.1 Gammaproteobacteria bacterium | reverse complement strand
GCGCGCCGTTTCCGGCGGCTGGCCAGAACGCTACAAACTTGTTGCGCTGTGCGTGTGCGCGGTTTTCGTGTGCTACATCGATCGAGTCAATATCTCGGTCGCCGTGTTGGCCATGCAAGAGCAGTACAACTGGTCGGAAAGCACCAAGGGCCTGGTGATGTCGGCGTTCTTCATCGGTTACATGGCTTTGATGCCGACCAGCGGATGGCTCGCCAATCAGTTCGGTGGCAAACGTGTACTGGGCTACGCCGTGCTGTGGTGGTCACTGTGGACCCTGTTGACGCCGCTCGCCGCCGCCTGGTCCCTACCGGCGCTAGTCTTCGCGCGCATCGCCATGGGCGCTGGCGAAGCCGCGACTTTTCCCGCGATATATAACTTGTATGGTCGCTGGATCTTACCGACCGAACGCTCGCGCGCAGTCGCGCTTTTGATCGGCGGCATTCCGCTCGGCACGTTGACGGCATTGATGTCGACGGGCTGGATCATCAATCACTATGGCTGGCCACCGGTCTTCTACCTTTTCGGCAGCATCGGCTTTTTGTGGTGCCTGGCGTGGTTCCCGCGCACCACCGATCGCCCCGACGCGCATCCGCGAATTTCGACGACTGAACTCGCGTTAATCCGCGAGTCGGCACCGGCTACCACCGAGCGGGCGCCGGTGCCGTGGCGCCGCTTGTTGCGCGCACCCGCGGTGTGGGCGCTCATCATCAATCACTTCTGCTCCAACTGGGTGTTTTACATGCTGCTCGCGTGGTTGCCGAGTTATTTTAAGAACCAGTTGGGTTTAAGCATCACTAAATCCGGGATCTATGCCGCGGGTCCGTGGTTAGCGATGTTCGCCGTCGGCATGTTCAGTGGTTGGTTCGGCGATAAGCTCGTCAAACGCGGCGTGGGCGTGACCGTGGTGCGTAAGACCATGCAAGTCACGGGACTGGTCGGCGCCGCGCTGTTCATGCTCGCCGCGCGCGATGTCTCGACCGTCAACACCGCCTTTGCGCTGATGTGCGGCGCGCTCGGCATGCTCGCCTTTACGTGGACGGGATTTCTGCCCAATCACCTTGAAATCGCGCCCCGCTATGCGGATGTGGTGATGGGACTTACTAATACGGCAGGGACGATTCCGGGCATCGTCGGCGTGGCGCTCACAGGTTGGCTGGTCGATCAGACACACAGCTACACGGCCGCGTTTGCACTCGCGGCTGGTGTTAATATTTTTGGCGCGATCGTGTGGCTGTTGTTTGGGACGGCGGAGAAGGTGGTCGACTGAATACGCGCGACGAACGTCCTATCCCGCGAGGGGAGGAGTCGTCGCCTTCTGCCGCGCTAACCATTCTTGTCTCAACTCCGTTTTTAAAATCTTATTGGTGCCCGACAACGGCAAGGATGCCGCACGGATTTCGATACTGCGCGGACATTTGTAGCCTGCAATCAAACGCCGGCAATGGGCGAAGAGTTCGCCCTCGGTCAGCCGCACACCGTCATGGAGCACAACGACGGCATGGACGGTTTCAACTAAATCCGCATGCGGTAACCCAATCACCGCGCACTCGCGAACGCAAGGATGTTCGTGCAGCGCATTCTCGACTTCGCCGGAATACACGTTCTCGCCGCCGGTGATGATCATGTCCTTGATGCGATCGACTAGAAAAATGAATCCTTCATCGTCCATATAGCCCGCGTCACCGGTGTGCATCCAACCACCGCGCAGCGTTTCGGCGGTGAGTTCAGGTTGCTGCCAATACCCCTGCATCACCATCGGTCCGCGTACTTGAATTTCGCCGACCGCGAAACGGGGGACTTCGCGATCACTCGGGTCGGCGATGCGTATTTCCGCGGTGTGTATGGCTTGACCAATGGATTTGATCTTGCCCGCCAGCGGCCCCTCCACCACGTGATACTTCGGCGCCAGATAAGTCGCGGCCGGTGACAATTCCGTCATGCCATACGATTGCATAAAACGCACATTCGGCAACGCGCTCAACGCTCGCCGTAGCAAGGCTTCCGGCATGATCGACGCGCCGTAGACGCAATGCGTCAGGCTGCTTAAATCACTGACCGCGAAGTCTTCACAGTTCAGCAGTCGATTCAACATCGTCGGCACCAAGATGATGTGCGTCACGCGCTGCTCCGCGATTGCACGTAAAACAGCCGTCGGTTCGAAGCGCGGCAAAATGATATTGGTCGCAAGCATGGTCACGGCGGCCAGCAGGCGCGCGCTGCCCGAGGTATGGAAGAGCGGCGAGTTATGGAGATACACCATCCCCTCGCAAAATTCATTGATCGCGATAGTGGCCAAGGTATTGGCGACCAGATTGGCGTGCGACAACGCAACCCCTTTTGGCCGACCCGTCGTTCCGCCCGTGTAGACGACAGCGAAAAGATCCATTCCACCGCGCCGCGCGTCTGGTACCGGCTCGTGGGTAAGCAGCAAGGTCTCGTAATCGAGCGGACTGTTTGGGACATCGATGGTGATGATGGTGGTCAGCGCTGGGCAGGTATCACGCACGGCGCTGATCCGATCAGCATATTCGCGACCAAGCAATAGAGTCGTCGCGCCGCAGTCATTCAAAATGTAACTGAGTTCGGCATCGGATAAGCGCGTATTCAACGGCACGATCACGCCACCTGCCCAGGGCACCGCGTAATGAAACTCAAAATACGGGAAACCATTATCGGCGAGTATGGCGACACGGGTGTTGGGCTCGAGGCCGTGCGCCAGCAGCACACCGGCGAGACGCGCCACCCGCGTCCTAAACTCCACCCAAGTTTGGCGCCGCGCGCCGCAGATCAACGCGGGTTGAGTCGACTTGGTTTGCACACCACGATCGAGCACTTGCGTTAGATACATTCAATACTCGCTGATTTATTTGCTAATCCACACGCGATTGTGCCACGACCGCCGGCGGTTGAGGCCTGCACTAGCGGCTTTTCGTATACTGTGACCTATCCCTAATCCACGTTGAGGTGACTGAACATGCAGCAACTATTTCGAACCCGGACGGTTAGTCATGACGAGTATCGCGATAGCGGGTTGAAACGTTGCTTATCAGCGCTGGATCTCACTTTGCTCGGCATCGGCGCTATCATTGGCACGGGAATTTTCGTTCTCACCGGTATCGCGGCCGCGACACAGGCCGGTCCGGCCGTCATTCTCTCCTTCGTCATCGCGGGTTTTGCTTGCGCATTCGCGGCCCTGTCCTACGCCGAACTCGCGGGAAGCCTCGGCGGTTGTGGCAGCGCGTACGGTTATTGTTACTCGGCGTTCGGCGAGTTGATCGCCTGGGTCATTGGTTGGAATTTACTGCTTGAATATGGAATGTCGGTCGCGGCCGTGGCCAACGGCTGGTCCGGATACTTCCTCAATGCCTTGCAGGCGCTCGGCATTAATTTGCCACATGCGATCACCGCCGCGCCCATCAAGGGCGGGATCATGAACCTGCCAGCAATCTTAATCATTCTGGCGCTGATGGGGATGTTGATCGTGGGCGTTAAAGAAAGCGCGCGCTTGAATGCAATCATGGTCACCGTGAAATTAGTCACCATCGCCATCTTCTTGATTGCGGCGTCCGGCAACGTGGAGGTTGCCAACTGGTCGCCGTTCATGCCCTTCGGTTGGTTTCAGCGCACGGCGGATGGTCATACGGTTGGGGTGTTGGCCGGCGCTGCACTCGTCTTCTTCGCGTATATCGGCTTCGACGCAGTCACCACCGCGGCCGAAGAAGCTAGAGATCCGCGACGCGATCTGCCATTCGGTATCCTAGCCTCACTGACCATCTGCACCGTGGTCTACATTGTCGTCGCCGCCGTGCTCACCGGCGTTGTGTCGTATAAAGAACTCAATGTTTCGTCGCCGGTCGCGCATGCGCTGATTTTGCTCGGCCATCGCTGGGCCTCGGGGCTAGTGGCGGTGGGCGTAATCGCGGGTCTCGTGACTGTGATGCTGGTGCTGTATTACGGTCTCACGCGGATTATTTTCGCGATGTCGCGCGATGGCTTAATGCCACCGTTCTTTAGTGCGCTTAATCCGCGAACACAAACGCCGGTCAAGAACATCGTGTTCATTGGCGTGGTCTGCGCGCTCTTCGCTGGTTTCGTGCCGCTCGGCGAACTAGCCGAGTTGGTCAATATCGGCACCTTGTTCGCGTTCGTGATGGTGTGCATCGGTGTCATCGTCTTACGCGCCACGCAACCGCAAATGCAGCGACCCTTTCGCACCGCTTGGCATCCGTTGATTCCGGTGTGTGGGGCGCTGTCCTGTGGCGGCCTGATGACCTTTTTGCCGGCGATTACCTGGTGGCGTTTCGTGATCTGGTTAGGAATAGGGATCGGCTTTTATTTCGCGTATTCCTACCATCACAG
>JAYUEZ010000356.1:0-11605 GCA_043738965.1 Gammaproteobacteria bacterium | reverse complement strand
TCGTGCAAACCAAGTACCCACACGTAATCTGGGGCATAGCTCGCGGCATCGGCGAGCGGCAGTACTTCGACCGCGCCGCTCGCCGCGGTGCTCACCAGGACCAGGCTCTCCATCGCTTCGCGCAAGCGGCGTAACGCGCTGCTTGCGGTCATTGGCGCTAGGACTAAATCGAGCGTGGCGGTGGCATCAAAGGCCTGCCGCCACTGATCGAACGCGGCTTGCTCGGATGGGCTGAGCGCATATTCGCCGGGCCAGCCGGCGCCGAGCAGAATCTCGTCGAAGTGCGCGAGCCAGGCTTTGAGCGAGGCGCGACGCCCCGCCGTGATGGCGAGCGCCGCGAGGGGTGCAAACACCATCGTCAATCGTACGCATCCGGCGTCCTGCGCGATCTGCGCCAGCGTCGCACAGGGGAGTTCATCACGACCGGTGGCGAGGATTGCGGCCGCGGCGCGGGCGCGGGCTGCGTGCTCGTCACTGGCGCCGGCGAGATACGGACTGGTAACAAGCGTCGCCGCAACCGCGCGTGGCACGTCGCGCCAGGCACTGAGTAACGCGAGTGCGGCGTCCACCAGCAGTGGACGTGGCATGCGTTCATCGATGCGGAGCACCGAGTTTTCGAACCAGCGCTGCGGATTGGTGTTTACGCCGTGACGTAAGGCTTCGCGCCCAAGCGCGGCCGGCACACTCGAATCGAGATACGCCAACGCGATCCGCGCCTGCGGTGCGCGCTCGCGCGTGGCGCGGGCCCAGGCCACCGCCGCCGCAAATTCATCGCGGCGATCGGGGAAGCGCCGCGCGCGCGGCGGCCCAAACACCGCGTGGTCCTCGCGTTCAGCACGCGGCGGCAGACAGCGTGCGAGCGTCGGCGATACAGTCCAAAAACCCAGCGCGAAGTCAGCTGTCGAATCGCTCTTCATGGGCATCAAACTCGCCAACGCGCGCGCCCGATCGATGACGCGTAAGCGTTCGCAGTGCGCGCGAAATCGCGCCGACCAGGCGACAAAAGCCTGATACTCCGGTGTTAGCGACACGCTGGCCGGCGCGGCGGGCGCGACACCCCACTCGTGCACTAGCGTCCAGGCTTCCTGCGCCACGCGGGCGAGGCCCGCGACCGAAGTCAGCGCGTCATGTCGCGGTTGTTCATCAATACAGCGCGCCCATAGCGCGCGCTCTTGATTGGCACTTAAGACGAGGTCGGCGTCCGGTGGCGTTGCACTGTTGGTTCTGAAACGTGCGCTTAACCACGCCTCGAGCGGTAGCAGGTCGGGCGCGGGCCAGACGCTTGCTCCGCGCGCGTGCTGGGCGACGGCATAGTGGGCGCGCACGGCGCGCGCCAGCCGGGCGGACCCAACGACGCCCGTCGCGCCGTTAGCGAGCGCCGAAAAATAGCTTGCCTCGGTGGTCATTCCCGGTATGGTAAGGGAAGTCTCTTGATTGCGAGCACGTCCCGCAATGTTTCGTCGCACTCAACGCGTGTTGGATCGGTGGCCATTAATTTTGCGATTTGCCGTGCTCGGTACGGCTTTGGTCGCAACCGCCGTCGGTGCGACGCAAGTGACCTCGACGCGACTGTACCAATGGCGCGATCCAACCACGGGCACGTTACAGCTCGCCGGTCGTGCACCGGCGTGGTATCGCAGCGAGCAACCCGGACCTCGCGTGCGCGTCTATCAAGCGGGGCGGCTAGTTGACGATACCGCGCGCACGGTCGCGCCGGCCGCACGCAGCGCGCTGCGCGTGGCCGCGTTCGGCGACCACGCGCCTGCGAGCCTCCCACGCGTCACACCGGCGCCACCGACCAGCTCACCGATAATTAACGCCACGACGTCGCCGGACGCGCCCGCGACAACCACGAAAATCGCAGAATTCAAAGCGCTGCTCGACGCTTGGGACCGCGAGCAATCTGCCGCAGCAACCCATCAGATCGAATCTTCGGCGTCAGCTCCCAATCCGCCGCCACCAACGCGTTAGGCGTTCGACCACGCTCAATTGGCGCGGCGCTGTTAGTTCCGCCAATAAGCGCAACGCTTCGTTGTTCGGTTCAATTTGTTGCCCGAGGCGGACATAAGCCTGGGCGCGTAACGATTCGCCGTGATCGAGCGCCGCTTCGGCGAACAAGGCGTAGGCGCCAGCCACCGCGCGGAGACCGTTACGGGCCGCACCATTCGTGGGGTCCAATTGCAGCGCCCGCGAAAAATAGTAATACGCATTGTCGCGCGGTGGGGTCGTGAGACGTTGTTCATTCAAGCAGTGTTGACCGAGCCACAAGGCGGCGGCCGCAACGGCTTGGGGATCGAGCGGCGTGGCGATGTTTAACGACGGCGGTACTGCGCGCCGTAAGGCGGCGGCAGTGGCGGCCAGCCCCGCCGCATCGCCGGGATCGACGGCGCGCGGCGGCGTGTCGAGTTGACGTTCGAGATAGAGCAACGCGCCATAGCCACTTAGCGTCAGACCAAGTAATCCGTAGAGGACGTAGCGCAATCGTCGATCAGATGGAGGCTCCCAACGCACCTGCGTGACCGCCGTGTTCAAGGACAGCGCCTGACCAGCCGGTGTTACCGATAGCGCCCCGCTCGCGCGCAAACTCCGCAGGTAGTGAATAAGCGCCGCGACATCCTTAAATCGTTCGGACCGCGCTTTCGCCAACATGCGGTCGAGTAGCCCTTGGTAGGCGGCTAACGGCCGGCTCAGGCGCGGGATCGGCGCGGTCTTGTGCAGATGGATGATGTCGATGACCGATTCCGATTGATACGGTTTTTCGCCGATCAGCATTTCGTAGAGGATGATCCCTAAAGAATAAATATCGGCTCGACCATCGACATCAGTGGCCTCCGCCTGTTCGGGGGCCATGTAGTTAGGACTGCCCAGAAACACCCCAGTGGCGGTTAAATCGGCATCGGCATAGAGCGATTTGGCGATGCCGAAATCGCTCAATAACGGCGTTCCGTCGGCCCGAAATAAGATATTTCCGGGTTTGACGTCGCGGTGCACAATACCCTCGGCATGCGCGGCGCCAAGACCCTGCGCGACCGCTTCGAGGATGTCCACGGCCTGGGCGGGCGGCAGTGGCCCATCTTGTAGGCGCTGTTTCAAATCGCCGCCGGCGACATATTCCATCGAGATGTAAACAAAATCGTCGGTCCGGCCGATATCAAAGATGGTGATGATGTTCGGGTGCTTGAGCGCCGCGAGCAGCTTGCCTTCGTTTAGGAAGCGACGATAGGCAAGGCGGGAGTCGTTGATAACGGTATCGAGGACTTTCAACACCACCAAACGGCCAAGTACGGATTGCTCAGCCAAATAAGCAGACGCCATGCCGCCCTCGGCGATGCATTGCTTGATCTGATAACCCGCGATTTCCATACGCGGGATTATAGAGAGCAGTAAAGGGGTGTAGTCGGCTTGCCGTTACGGCATTCGCGACACCCCGTTAACAAGGGTGATAAGCGTCGGAATAACACGACCAAGCCGGGCCCGGCGTGCGTTCACGCACGGAGTCCGTTACAGTAGGGGCGCACTAAATGCAGTTTGAAAATCACCCGCGTCGTACCCCCAATTCGCGCGCGACGCGCGAGCTGGGCACTCACGCTCGACACCTCGGAACTTTCGGTATGACCAAAGCGGCGAAACCCGTGCACGATCCACGTGCGACATCACGCAAACAAATTGACGATTTGCTCAAACAGCGGCAGCGAATGCTGGTGTTGCTATGGGAACTCACGAAGGTTGATCTAAACCGCGTCGACGAAAACATCCAAGACATGCTGGACGAATTTCTGACCATCCTTGTTGACTACATTGCCATCGGCCACTTCGGTCTTTATCAACGCATTTCGGATGGCAACGAGCGCCGTAGCCGCGTCATCGACATGGCGAAGGAAATTTATCCGCGCATCGAACGCGCGACCGAATCCGCCATCGCGTTTAGCGAGCGTTTCGAAGGCGCGAGTGAAAAAACCATGAATACTGATCTTGCCCCGGCGCTCTCGCACCTGGCCGAGCAGATCACGACCCGCATTGAACTCGAAGATTTATTGATCTCGGCGGTGCTCGGTACCGATACGCCGGCCAACGCCGCCACCAATTAGCGGCGCGTCGCGTGTTGTCCCGCGAGCGAGGGGATGATACGCGACTAGTGCGTACCCTCGCGGCCGTTCAAATGCCGCGAACTTTTGCGCCCATCGCGCTTAGCGTGGGTGCGACTATCGAATTGCCCAGCGCAAGCGCTCACCATGTGCGCGAAGCACTGCGCTTGCGAGTGGGTGACACGCTCACGGTCTTCAATGGGCATGGCGGCGAATTCCGATGTCGCCTGACGACAATCACGCGCCAGGCGGTCGCCGTCATGATTGCGGAATTTGCCGCGATCGAGCGCGAATCTCCGCTCACCATCACCCTGGCGCAGGGGATCTCGCGGGGCGAGAAAATGGATTACACCCTGCAGAAAGCCGTTGAACTGGGAGTCACCCAACTCGTGCCGCTCACCAGCGCGCGGAGCCAGATCAAGCTCGACGCCGAACGCGCCGCGCGCCGCATGGAACATTGGCGCGGCATCATCACGCATGCCTGTGAACAATGTGGACGCAACCGCGTGCCAGAACTGCTGGCGCCGATGACAGTGGCGGAATTTGTCGCGATAGATACCGCCTCCACCCGCCTGACCCTCGCACCAGGAGCGGCGACGACGTTGGCGAGCCTCGCCAAGCCCGATCTTAACGCGAGCTTGGTGGTCGGTCCGGAAGGGGGCTTGAGCGCTAACGAACTGGCGGTGCTCGAAGCCCATCAGTATCAAGGAGTGCGCCTGGGGCCGCGCGTGTTGCGCACCGAGACCGCCGCGCTGGTCGCGCTCGCGACGCTCCAGGCCATCGCTGGCGACCTACGCTAACGCGCCTACGCGTGGGCGCGGATTTATCCGCGAATCAACCCTTCGTCGACGATCCGTCGCGCAAGCGCCGCCTGACCGCGCTTAGCAGGCGGCGACTCACCGGTAATTTTTCGGCCATGTCGCGCAACACCACCGCGCCATTGCCGAGTGAATCACGCTCCAACGCGACGATGTGCGCGCGAGCCACCAAGGTGTTGCGATGGATGCGCAGAAATTCGTCGACAAATTCTTCTTCGAGCGCGCGCAAGGAATCTTCAATCAAGAGCTCGCCCGCGGAATGTTTGACCGTGACATAGCCTTGATCGGCTTGCAGATACCGCACTTCGTCCACTTCCACCAGACGCAGCGAGCCTTTAATAAGGGCGCTAAAGTGTCGGCGTTTTCCACCACTGATAGTCGGTGCGGTGCGGCGCTGCGCGGTGGTCAATAGCACCGCGCGCGTTAACGCGGTTTGCAAGCGTTCAGAGCGAATTGGTTTCAGCAAGTAATCGACCGCATGCGTTTCGAACGCAGCGAGCGCATGTTCGTTGTAAGCGGTAGTAAAGATAATCGCCGGCGCTTGTGGCAACCGGCACAAGTGTCGCGCGGCTTCTAACCCATCCATGCCTGGCATTCGAATATCGAGCAGGATGACATCGGGTTGCATCGTTTCCGCGAGCATGACGGCGTCGATGCCACTCGCGGCTTCCCCCACGACATCGCCGACCCCAAGCTCCAGGATCTGCGCGCGCAAACGCGCCCGCGCCAATGGCTCGTCGTCCGCGATGATCAGGCGTGCGCTCATGTCGTCAGGGGTAGACGTGCGGGATTGAGATCAGCACCCGATATTCAGTCGTCGCGGCGTTGACGATTAGGCGGCCGCGCGTACCAAAATGCGCGGCGAGGCGTTGACGGACATTGTCCTGCGCCAAGCGATTCCCTCTGTGTTGGGCCGCGGTGTGATCGATTGGGTTCACGATTTCTATCTCCACTTGGCCGCCGCGCAGCGTACCCATCAGCACGATTTCGCCGCCGGCTGGCGCCGGTTCAATGCCATGGTAGATTGCGTTTTCGAGCAAGGGCTGCAGCGTCAACCGGGGGATAGGGGTGGATTGTGGCAGCGCATCCAAGGCCCAACGCGTCACCAACCGTGGACCAAGACGCAACGCTTCAATATTCAAGTAGCGGCGCGCCAACTCAATTTCTTCAGCTAGCGTCACCAAGGCCGCCGCATCGTTTAAGCTCGCGCGAAAAAGATCCGCCAAATCTTCAACCGCGCGTTCCGCACGCGCGGGATCGCTGCGCGTAAGGCTGGCGATAGTGTTCATGCAATTGAAGAAAAAATGCGGGCGAATTCGTGCTTGCAGCGCTTCGATCCGCGCGCGCGCTTCCGACTCGGTACGCTGCTTCCCATGAAACTGCACATAGAAATAGCGCAACACCAGCGCCGCCACAATCGCGCTGATGGCTAAACTGCGCAGCGCAAAATCACCGTGACCAAGCCCGATTGTGGCGCTGTCAACACTCGGCGCGACGACTCGCCACGCCAATTCGCAGACCAGCGTCGCGACCAAGAGCACCAAGCCGTAACTTAATATTGGGATCGCCGGCTCCGGAAGTTGGTTTAGCCAACGACGGCTGATGCACAACGCCGCGGCCGCGGATAGCCCAATCAATTGCACGTACAGCGAGAGTAACGCGAGATCATCAAGCGCTTGCGGACTAAAGCCCATGCGCGCCAACGTTAAGACAAAGACCAGGAGTTCGCCGATCATGACGACGGCGAACACCGCGCGGATCCCGCACAGATCGGGCAGAAACAATTCCGTTGGAGGAACGATTGGCTTCGACACACCGCGCACCCGTGCATGACCCCGCGTGTTGACATTCACGCCGCCAGTGTCCTGGCGCGCTTGGTCGACGTCAATCAACCTTCGTCGCACGCACCAAAGAAACGCCTTGCGATATACTCTCGACTATCAAATGTCGCAGATAAGCTCCATGTCGGACTCCGCCAACACCATACCCCCCGGTCAGGAATCGTGTGTCGAAAAATCGGGGGCCGAAAAACCATGGGCGGGTCGCTTCAGCGGCTCGACCAATGCGTTCGTGGAAGAATTCACGGCCTCGGTTCGTTTCGATCAGCGGCTCTACCCGCAGGATATCGCGGGGTCCATCGCCCACGCCACGATGCTCGCCGCCGCCGGTATCTTGACGCCCGCGGAACGCGATCAAATCGTGACGGGCCTGGCCGCGATCAAGGTTGACTGCGACGCCGGGACCTTTAAGTGGTCGGTCGCGCTCGAAGATGTACACATGAACATCGAACACGCCCTGGTTGAACGAGTGGGCGAGGTTGGCAAGAAACTGCACACTGCCCGCTCGCGCAACGACCAAGTCGCCACCGACCTACGGCTCTATCTGCGCGATCAATGCGATGGGTTGCTTAGTGCGCTCGAGCGTTTGTTGCTTGACCTAATCACGCTAGCCGAACGCGAAGCCGCGACCGTCATGCCCGGCTTCACCCATATGCAGGCGGCACAACCGATTACCTTCGGCCACCACGTGTTGGCGTGGTTCGAAATGTTGTTACGTGATCGTGACCGGCTCCGCGACGCGCGACGCCGGATCAATGTGCTCCCACTCGGCGCCGGCGCACTGGCCGGCACGAGCTTCCCGATTCGACGCGAGTTGACCGCGCAGCTGCTCGGCTTCGCGGCGATCGCGGAAAATTCGCTGGATGCGGTCTCCGATCGCGACTTCGCGATCGAGTTCACGGCCACCGGCGCGCTGATTATGGTTCATTTGTCGCGGATGGCAGAGGAATTGGTGCTGTGGAATTCGCAACAGTTCGCGTTTGTGGAAATGGATGACGCGTTCTGCACTGGCTCGAGCATGATGCCGCAAAAGAAAAATCCCGATGTGCCGGAACTGGTGCGGGGGAAAACTGGGCGCGTGGTCGGCCACTTGATGAGCTTGCTCACGTTGATGAAAGCCCAACCACTCGCCTACAACAAAGACAATCAAGAGGACAAAGAGCCGGTGTTCGACACGGTTGACACGCTGGCCGCTTGTTTGCGCGCATTCGGCGATCTCGTGCCGACTTTAAACGTGCGCCACGCACGGCTGCGCGCCGCGGCCGATGCTGGCTTTACCACGGCGACCGACTTGGCCGATTATCTCGTGCGTCGCGGCGTGCCGTTTCGCGATGCGCATCGTGTCGTCGGCGCCGCGGTCCGGTTGGCCATTGAACGCGACTGTGATCTAACCGGATTAAGCGTGGACGACTTCAAGGCCCTGCATCCGATGATCACACACGAGGTGTACGCGGTATTAAATGTCGATAATGCGGTCGCAGCGCGCGATCATCTGGGCGGTACCGCGCCCAATCAAGTACGCGCGGCCTGTGTGCGGGCGCGCCAGCGGGTCGCCGAATAACATGTTGCGTACTCCGCTCCGCGTGTTCGCGCTGATCCTAGGCGTGCTGCTGCTGGTGATCGCCGGCGCCGCGCTGTTTCTCGCCCGCGTTGATCCCAACGACTACAAAGCCAGATTGATCGCCAAGGTTCACTCCGCGACCGGCCGAACTTTGATTATTGATGGACCGCTCAAAATCGCGTTCTGGCCGCAGCTGCAACTCGAAACCGGAGCAGTACAACTTGGCAATGCACCGGGGTTTGGCGACTCGCCAATGGTCGCCGTAAAGAAAGTGCACGTGGCGGTCGCGACCTGGCCGTTACTGTTTAAGCGCGTCGAAATGGATCGCGTGCAGATCAATGGCCTTACGGTGAATCTCGGCAAAGATGCCGACGGGCGCACGAATTGGGAGGATTTGGCAAAATCGGATGGCGCGGAGAGCGCGCCAAATCGATCCGCGCGCTTGGCCGCATTTGCCGTGGGCGGCGTTGATATTCAAGATGCGACGGTGAATTTGCAGGACGCGAGTACTGGCCGCGAACTGCACCTCAATTCGCTCAACGTGCAATCGGGACCGCTGTCCTTGGGCGCTCCGGTGAGCGTGAAACTCACGACCGAGATCAACGCCACTAAACCCACGCTCGACGGCACCTTTGGCGTGGAGTCCACCATCACCTACGATGTCGCCGCGACGCGTTACGATGTAAAGCCCGTACAATTGGCGGCCACGTTACGCGGTAAGTCACTCCCCAACGGCAAAGCCGAGTTGGCCGCGAGCAGCGCCGTGACCTTGGCGCTCGAGGCGGGGCGTATCGAGATTTCGGAATTAAAAATTATCGGACTCGATACCACGCTGACTGGGACATTGACCATCGATCATTTGAAGGACGAGCGCCCCGGCGCGCGCGGCAACGTGCGGCTCGAGGGGAAAGATCTCGCGAGCTTGTTCAAGGCCTTGGAAATTCCCGCCGCGACTCAACTCGCGGCGCTGAAAGATCGTGGTTTCGACTTTACGACCGAATTCAACGCCGACATGGATACCGGCGTGGTCGCCGTTCCCAAGTTCGACGCGAATCTGTTGGGAGCGACCATCAGTGGCGTTCTGGACGGCGAACGCATTAACACTAAGAAACCGAGCGCCAAAGGCCATCTTGGCGCCAAAGGTCCGGACTTGCCGACCCTGCTAATCGTCGCGGCCCAGCTGCGCGATGCCGATAGCAGCACCAGTCAAGCCATCGCGCGCGCGTTAGCGGGCGTTAAGGAACGCGCGTTCACGATCGATACCGCGTTCGACATCGATCTTGCCGACGCGCGAATCGAATTGCCGAATCTCAACGCGCGTTTACTGGGCAACGAGCTGACCGGCACGATCGCGTCACGCGGAGGCGCCGCCGGCAATCCGGTGTTTCAGGGACAAATCGAAGCCAAGGGTCCAGATTTGACGGCGCTAGTTGTCGGGATCGGCGCGCTGCAAGGCATTACCGATGGCGATGTGGCGGCGCTTACCACGGTGCTTGGCAAACGCAAGGACAAAAGCTTCGCGTTTAAGTCCACCCTTGAAGCTGATGTCGGTGCCAAACGCATCGCGCTGCCAGCACTTACTGCAACGCTCTTCGGCAATCAACTCAAGGGAACGTTCGCGGCGACGGACTTAAGTTCGAGCAAACCGGCGATGAAAGGCGAGCTGTCGGCGTCAGGTCCCGATTTACCAGCGCTGCTTGCTATCGGCAGCGGTGTCAGTGGCCAACCAGGACTCGGCAATGTCGCGCAAGCGCTGGCCGCCGAGACGGATAAATCGTTTACCTTCGATGCTGTGTTCGATGCCGATTTGAAACAAGGCCGAATCGAACTCTCCAAGCTCGCCGCCGCCACCTTTGGCCTGACGCTTGAGGCGGCGTTCGCGGCCGCGAATCTGGATCGTGAAGTGGGCAATGTCGATGGACATATCGCGCTGAAGGGAGCGGCACTTGGCCCGTTGCTCACCGCCCTTGGCCAACCGGCGCTAGCGCAATCGATTCAGTCGGTCGGCGTCGACGCCGTGCTCAAAGGCAGTCCGCAAAATATCGCGCTCAGCCCGTTTAACGCAGTCGCAAAAATCGGCAGTGGCGGCGCCGTGCCGCCAGTTGATGTGCGGCTGAGCGCGGGGACCGCGCAAGCCAACCTGATCCAAGAAACCCTCACCATCAAAGATCTCGCGCTGACCGGCCTCGGCATGAACATCACTGGCGCGCTCGACGCCACGAAGATTAAAACTGCGCTGGCGTATTCGGGCAAGCTCACGGTGCCGACGTTTAACCTGCGCGATGTCTTGGCCAAGCTGAACACACCAGTGACGACGCTCGCGGATCCGACGGCGCTATCGAAAGTAGGCTTCGAATCCGCGTTCAAAGGTAGCGCCGACAAACTCGAGTTCAGTCGCTTTCGGCTGGAGCTGGATGACGCCTCGATCAAAGGCGACCTCTCGGTCAATGCCTTCGATGGCCCAGACGTCGCGTTTGATCTAGCGATTGATAGCTTGAATGTTGACCGTTATCGCGCCCCGGAGAGCACCAACAAATCGCCACCCATCACGCCCGAATCGGCAGCCGCGGGCGCGGCCCAACTACCGATTGAGACGTTGCGCAAGTTGAAAGCCAAGGGCGCCCTTAAAATTGGCGCGTTACGCGTCTCGCATGCAGAGCTCGCGAACGTGGCCATTGTGCTCGACGCCCATGACGGTGAAATCACCGTCAATCCCACCGCCGACTTATATCAGGGCAAATACAATGGCGTGATCGTGCTGAACGCCAAGAGCAAGGAACCACGATTGACGTTAAACACCACGCTCGCGAAAGTCGCCGTGGAACCGCTATTGAAGGATGTGGTCGGCAAGAGCGACCTGTCCGGGATTGTCAATTTCGAGGCGAATTTGAGCGCGAGCGGCAATCGCACCGAGCGCTTGGTGGGTTCGCTCTCGGGCCCCGCCTCATTCGCGATTCAGAATGGGGTGTTTCGTGGCGTCGATGTCCCCGCGGTGTTACGTGCCGCCGAATTAATGATCGAGAGTAAGTCGCTGCGACCGGTGCCGACGGGTGGCGAGACGGCATTTCAATCGCTCACCGGATCGCTCGATATCAAGAACGGGGTGATTTCGAACAAAGATCTGCTCCTGGATGGCCTCGGGTTCAAGGTGACGGGTGAGGGCATGCTCGCGAATTTGAACGACATGACCATCAAATACGACACGCGGATTTCGGTGGATCAAGGCGCCGTCGAACAAAATGCCAAGCGCTATAACCTCGGTGGTTATGTGATCCCGGTGCGTTGTCGTGGCCCGATCGCCGG
>JAYUEZ010000355.1:0-1633 GCA_043738965.1 Gammaproteobacteria bacterium | reverse complement strand
GGCAGAGCGTGTTCGAAGCGAGCAGGACCGCGCGCCGTCCGGTCCTCTCGATGGCCGCGCGCGTGGCCACGCCCAAGGTCGCCATCTCCTCCAACCCTTGTTCCATGTTTAAGTAATACGGCGAGTTGTTGGCCGAGATCCCGACCACCGGAATGTCCCATTGCGGACGGATCATATGCAAGGTGGTGATGGTGCCGTAGTCAACCCGGAAATTCGGATTGCGCATCATTTTCGCGACCAAGCCACGCGCCTGCGCCTCGGTATAACAGGCTTCGGCCAATTCGACATCCACGTCGAGTGCGAAGTTGTAACGAAAGAGATTTGGGAAAATCGGATCGACTGACTTACCGCTGAGTCGTGGCACGCCGAGAAAGTGGTGGCCGAGCTGCGTCACCCAGTGCGGTGAATGGACCAGCAGCACATCAGGTTTCAGGCGTTCGAGACTCACTCGCGCGCGTTCGTAAGCCCAGCGTAACTGTTCCCAGCCGCCGCGCGAGCGCGCTTCGTTCTGCGGCGGGTTTTCGCCGTAGACGAGATGCGGCGGATGCGGCGCTAGAAAACCGGCGATGATTTCACCTTTGGCCATGGAAGTGCTCCTTAGTCAATCCTGGGTTTGTACGCGACGCATCGGATCTCGATTCGCAGATGTGGATGCGGTAGTTGATGTACGGCGACCGTGGTGCGGGTAGGGCCGTCGTAATCGAAATATTCACCGTAGACCTCGTTGTAGCCACCGAAATCGTTCATGTCCACGAGATAAGCGGTGACCTCCACGATATCGCGCAAGGTCGCACCAACGGCGGCGAGGATGTCGCTAATATTGTCGAGCACGCCGTGCGTTTGTGCGCGAATATCGAGCTGGGTGGTGCCCACCGCATCGACCTCGGCGCCGCGAATGGAATTGTCGGCTTGGCGCGCGCTGGTGCCGGACACAAAAATGAAATCGCCAGCCCGTTTAACATGCGGATACTTGCCGCGAGGAGTGGCTTTGCCGGCGATCACACCGCTGCTCATAAAACCTCGCGTTTGCGTTGGGGTGTGATTAGCCTAATCAAGTGTGATGCAGGACGCCAGACCGGGGTGCGAAAGTACTATCTATACAGACGACAGTCGCGAATCGATAATCGATTGGCCGCGATCAGCAAGGTGCCTGGCGATGCTCAAGCTTAGTGACTATGTCGACTACGACGGATTAGGACTTGCCGATCTCGTACGCCGCAAGCTGGTGACGCCGGCTGAGCTCCTGGCTTCCGCGCAGGCCGCCATGGCCGCCGTCGATCCGGTACTCCGTGCGGTGGTTTACGACATGCGCGAAGCGGCGGCCGCGACTTTGCAGACCGCATTACCCGACGGCTCCTTCACTGGAGTGCCGTTGATGCTGAAGGACTTCGTCTGTCAGTACGCCGGGGTGCCAACGCGCTTTGGATCGCGGCTCTTCGAAGGGTTGGTGCCGCCAACGGACAATGAAATGATGGCGCGCCTGCGCCGCGCCGGTTTTGTCACGATGGCGAAGACGGCCTGCCCCGAATTTGGATTTAATGCGGCTACCGAGGCCGTCGCCTATGGCGCGCCAACGCGAAATCCATGGGACCTCGCGCGAAGTCCGGGCGGCTCAAGCGGCGGCTCGGCCGTT
>JAYUEZ010000354.1:0-4397 GCA_043738965.1 Gammaproteobacteria bacterium | reverse complement strand
CGCGCCGATGGAAAGTTTTTGGGGCACGCTTAAAACCGAACTCTTACATCACCGTCGTTATGAATCACGCACCCAGGCTATCCGTGAGATCACAGAGTGCATCGAAATCTTCTATAACCGTCAGAGACGGCATACGAAGATTGGTAATTTGCCCCGCGCGGTGTTCACGAAACAGTGCGAGCTGCTTGCCACCGCGTAAGAATGATGGTGTCCACTATTGACCACCGACCCCAGGCGACCCTGGTGCTACCAGCCGCAGCGGAGTCTTTGCGTGGGCGCTATTCCCGCTCAGTTATTTAGTTAATCGGACCCAAATATTCCACAAAGAAATCGATCGCGACATTGTTCGATCGCGTGAGTCCCGGATCGCTGTAGAGCCCGACCTGCGGAAACGGCAGGAACTCAAGACGCTTCGGTTGTCGCGCGCGTTCGTGCAGCTCAGCGACCGAGGCCGCCGGATGCACGATGTCATGTCCCGCCGTACTGATGATCAGATATGGCCGTGGTGTCATACGATGTACGAACGACAAGGGACTGAACTCGAGGATTTTCTCGATCGATTCAAGTGTGAGGGTGTCGCGCCAACTCGGGAAGTTCGCGCGCAACTGACCAAAGAAGGTTAGAACATCTTCGTCGGCTGGTAACGCGCACAACGTGCCTGGCGGACCGGCAACCGGGATCCGCGCGCCCTTATTGCCAGCAAAACGGCTACGCCGATCCTCCTCCACGGCGGCGAGTAGACGGTCGAAGTCATTCTCGCTGCGCAGCAGCTTCATCCACAGATAGCCATCGGTTACCGGGACTACTGCGCAAGTTGCCTTAACTCGGCGATCGAGCGCACCAACGTAACTGACCAGTGCACCGGCAAAGCTCGCGCCCCATAAACCAATGCGCTGCGCATCAACATCCGGGCGCAGCTGCAGGTAGCTGATAGCGTTGCGGAAGTCTTCCGCTTCGTTAAGGGGGAACAATTGCCCACGCACGCTGCCACCGGACTCACCGAAGCTGCGATAATCGATTGCTAGCACGACAAAACCGGCTGCACACAACGCTTTTGCCTGTTCAGCAAGACAGCCTTTGACCAACGAAAAGCCATGCCCAAGGACCAGTCCTGGTCGAGGTTTGTCACGCTTCATCCCGCTCGGTCGATACAGATCCGCAGCGCACTGCACGCCGGCACTCTTGAAAAATACACTTTCTGGCATGGTCGTTTCTCTCCGCTGAATTCATTGCTTAGCTGCTCGCCTAACTACCTCACGTCCGAGGTCACCCGCCGCATCGCCTCACTCGCAATGGGTGTTTGAACCCAGCCCTCATAGCCGTTCTCGATAACCGCATCGCAGATACGGCGATAGGTCCCCACGCCACCGGCATACGGCGTGAACATACGTACTTTGCCGGGAATATTGGCACCCGTGTACCAAGAGTTAGTCAGTGGATAGAGGGTGGTATGCCCGACATCGTGCACCGTTCGTACCCACTGGTTCTCGGCTTCGAGCGTGGGCTCCATGGTGTCCACCGCGTGCTCACGCATGAACTCGATACAGCGCGCGATCCAATCCACATGCTGCTCAATCGAGACCAGCATGTTGCTCAATACGCACGGACTGCCAGGTCCCGTGATCATAAATAGATTCGGGAAGCCAGCTGTTGCAATACCCAAATAAGTGCGGGGGCCTTCGGCCCATTTGTCGCGCAGTTGCTGACCAGCCTTGCCTCGAATATCGATCTTCAACAGCGGCCCGGTGATAGCGTCGAAACCCGTCGCGAAAATGATCATGTCCAGCTCGTAAGATTCCTCGCGGGTGCGCAGTCCTGTGCGTGTAATCGTCTCGATGGGCGCGCGCTTGATATCCACCAGCGTGACATTGTCGCGGTTGAAAGTTTCGTAGTACCCCGTATCAACGCACAGACGCTTAGTGCCCAGTGGATGATCATTCGGAATCAGTAGATCGGCGACTTTCTGATCCTTGACCACCGCACGAATTTTGCGCGCAACAAACTCAGCGGCGGTCCGGTTCGACTCCAGATCCAGCAGGAGATCGGGATATGCCATCACGAAATTAAACCCGCCCCCCGCCCATGCCGCCTCATACTCGCGTTCGCGTTCCTCGGCCGGCACGGATTTCGCCGATTTGCCGTTACTCGCGAAGGGAATTCCAATCTGCGCATAGCGCGATTCTTCGCGGAGTCGTCGATAGTCCGCTTTGATTTGCTGGGCGACCGCTGGTTGGAGCGGACCATTCCAGGCGGGGATGCTGTAATTCGGGGTCCGCTGGAACACGTACAAATGCGCGGCTTGCGGTGCAATCGCAATGGTCGATTGCACCCCGGACGAGCCGGTGCCAATAAGCCCTACGCGCTTACCGGCGAAAGTGATCGGTTGCTGTGGCCATTGACCCGTGTGGTAGCACTCGCCAGCGAAATCGGCGCGCCCCGGATAATCCGGAATGGTCGCGGCTGAAAGACAGCCCGCGGCGGAAATACAGAAGCGCGCGGCAACCCGCTCACCGCGGTCGGTGGCAAGGTGCCAGCGCAACGTGGCTTCGTCGTAGATCGCGGTGAGGACTGAGGTTTCGAATTGGATATCTCGTCGCAAATCGAAGCGGTCGGCCACATGATTCGCGTAGGCCAGAATCTCCGACTGCGGTGCATAGCGCTCAGACCAATTCCATTCCTGCTCTAGCTCGTTCGAAAACGAATACGAATAGGTCATGCTCTCAGTATCGCAGCGCGCGCCCGGATAGCGATTCCAATACCAGGTGCCACCCACGCTAGCGCCGCGCTCGTATACTCGCGCGGTAAGACCCAGTTTGCGTAAGCGATGAAGCATGCACATGCCCGCGAACCCAGCGCCAATGATTGCGGCATCGTAACTCGTGTGCGGTGTGCGCGAAGGCACGGATGAATTTCGCGAGTCAGACATTTTAAAAACCTCGAAGATGTAAGCGCCAAGTGAAGTGTTCGCCGATTATGCAAAATTCGCGGGCATTCAGCATATCGTCGACATTGCTTCGCGGATCCTCCAACCATGCTTCGGTACCGCAGCGCTGATTCTTGCACCCGCTGAAGAGGTGTTGCCTGCCCATGAGATCAGGAGCCTGCACGAACACGCCGCAACACCACCCTGCAGGCTTTTTGCCACGTTGCCGTGATTTAGCTATAGCAAGTGAAAATCGCGCGTCCACTCAGCGCTGGCGCGGATTTTACGCGTAAAACCCATCCGTTGCGTTGGTTAGGCGCCAGCAATTCGTCGACGCCAAACACTACGGGTAGACCGCACTACCTTCAGGCATATTTAAGCGCGGCCTCGGCGATCACCTCCACCGCTTCGTCCTGTTGAGTGCGCACTCCGAGCATCGTTGCGCCGCTGTCGGCCCACGCGCGGAAACGTTCCAGGATACGTGCATGCGGCCCGACCAGACTCTTCTGGTCCACCCATTCATCCGGGACCGCAGCGGCCGCTTCCGTCTTGCGACCGGCCAGATAGAGCTCCTGCACACGTTCGGCTGCGGCGCCGAAGCCGCGGCGTGTCATCAACGTCTTGTGAAAGTTCTTCGAGCGCGCGCCCATGCCACCGACATACAGCGCCGTCTCCGGCTTCAGCGCCGCCAGGGCAGCGCTCACGTCGCGGTCCACATATACATGACAGTTCGCCATGATCTCGAGTTCGCGGAGCGATTTCCCGCCGCCGGCACGCGCGAATCCCTGTTCAAGCCAGGGCAGATACTCAGGTAACGAACCGGGCACGAAGCCGAGCGGTAGCCAGCCATCGGCGATCTCGCCGGTCAGGCGCACGGTCGCCTCGGTACCAGTGCCGAGATAGATCGGGATATTCGGATTCATGTGCAGGATCGATTTCAGCGGTTTGGCGAGTCCCGCGGCCCCTGGACCGGTATAGGGCAGAGAGATCTCGCTGCCCGCGTGAGTGACTGGTGCTTCGCGTGCCCAGATCTTGCGAATGATCGCGACATAGTCCTTGAGCCTATGGTACGGAATGCCCCAGGGCTGGCCGTACCAGCCTTCGACGATCTGCGGGCCCGACACGCCGATGCCGAGCAGCATGCGATCGCCTCCGCTCATGGCGTCAATGGTGGCGGCGGTCATCGCGGCATTGGCCGGCGTGCGCGCCGCGAGCTGGATAATACCGGCGCCGAGTTTGATTCGTTGCGTTACCGCCGCGAGATAGGCGAGCGGCGACAGCGCATCCGAGCCGTAGGCTTCGGCCGTCCACACCGAGTGATAGCCGAGCGCTTCAGCGCGCTGAACACGCGCCACGGGGAGCGCCATCCGAGCGCCCGAGTAACCTATCGATAGCGCGAGCTTCATAGGGGTGCTCCTGAATAGTCGAAATCGCCTGAGAATCGATCGCCGCTAGGTCGAAAGTTTAGCGCCTA
>JAYUEZ010000353.1:0-4402 GCA_043738965.1 Gammaproteobacteria bacterium | reverse complement strand
AGCGCAGATCAAGCCTCAAGGCGTGCTCGGCGATTCGCCCGATGACCGGAATCGGTAGCGCGCGAAAGGCTTGCTGAAGGCGCTCCACTGCTTTACCGCGCGCCGTGGGGATAAGCATTTGCAACGCATGGCTTGGCAACAGATCGATCGGCAACGCACCACTGCCGACTTGGCTGCGACAGGCGACGACACTGACATCGACCGCACTTCCGAGCGCCCCACGCACCAGCGGCAACAGACGCATCGCTTGCGCGGCGATCTCGCTCGCCGGCCGCGTTAGCAGGCGTAGCGCTGGCAAGCGCTCGACCAGCCGCGACGGATCAGCGTAGAGGCGGAGCACGGCTTCCAACGCGGCAAGCGTGATCCGATCAACACGCAATGCGCGCTTCAGCGGATTGCGCTTAATGCGCTTAATCAGATCGGCACGCCCCGCGATAATTCCAACCTGCGGACCACCGAGCAACTTGTCGCCACTGAAGGTGACTAAATCCGCGCCCGCCGCCAACGTCGCGGTCACCGTCGGCTCGGGCGGTAATCCGAAGCGCGCCAAATCAACCAGGGTTCCACTCCCCAGATCAACGATGAAGGGCAGATCTGCGCCGTGCGCCAAGGTGGCGAGTTCGGCCGCGGCGACCGCGGCCGTAAAGCCCTGGATGCTGTAGTTACTGGCATGCACTTTCATTAGCAGGGCCGTGTGCTTACCGAGTGCCGCTTGGTAATCCGCTAAATGCGTACGATTAGTAGTGCCCACTTCGACGAGCTTCGCGCCAGCGCGCGCCATGACCTCGGGGATGCGAAAGGCGCCGCCAATTTCCACCAGCTCCCCGCGCGACACCGGCACTTCCTTGCGGAGCGCCAGCGTATTCAACGCCAAGAGCACGGCCGCGGCATTGTTATTGACCACCGTCGCGGCTTCGGCGCCGGTCAGCCGGCACACCCATGCCGCCACGTGGTCGTCGCGGTCGCCGCGGCGACCAGCCCCCAAGTCATACTCTAGATTACTAGCGCCACTCGCCACCGCGATCATCGCCGCAATGGCTTCCGCGGGGAGCGGCGCCCGCCCAAGATTGGTATGCAGCACGGTGCCGGTTAAATTGAATACCGGCTTCTGAGACGGCCTCATCAAGTCAGCCAAATCGTGTGCCGCGTGCTCGATAATCGACTCGACACTGGCGTGCGGCAAACTCGCTTGGCCGTGTGCTTGCAGGGATTCGCGCGCACGCTGTGTTAGCGTCCGCAAGGAGTCGGTGACGAGTTCGCGACCATATTGCGTAATGAGAGGAAGCGCCGCCGGCGCGCGCAAGAGTTCATCAATCGCCGGGACCGCGCACAGCAAGTCTTTCAAATCATCGTTCACAAACTTAAGCGGCCACGACCAGCCGCGAGGATGGGTGGAAAGACAAGTGATGCGCGCGGTCGCATGACTTGTCGCTTTTCCGCATTAACGCCCTGGCAATGGACACGCCACGTCGAGCTCGCCAACCATGGCGTGCGTCGATTCGTCGACATCGGTGCGGAACGTCGCATGCACGCGATTGACCAACGCCGACAACCCCACGGTCATGCATAACTCAACCAATTCCTCGCGCGGGAAACGCGCAGCCAATTCGGCATAGAGCTTGTCATCGACGCGATTCTCACGCGTCAGCACTTCTGAGTAGCGCAACACCAAGCGATCCGTTGCATCAAACGAGGCGCAGGTTTCCGGCGCCGCCATCGCCGCCATTTCTTCCTTCGTCAAACCGACACTCAGACCGAGCATCACATGGGTGGGAATTCAGTAATGACAAACGTTGACCTGCGAGGCACGCAGATACGCGAGCTCGCGGTAGCGTGGCGAGAGCACCGGATTTTGATACAGCGCCAGCGCCATTTGCGTTAGGCCATTTAGGAATTTCGGATT
This sequence comes from Gammaproteobacteria bacterium, assembly GCA_043738965.1. Lineage (GTDB taxonomy): Bacteria > Pseudomonadota > Gammaproteobacteria > CAIKBL01. The sequence goes on along the minus strand of JAYUEZ010000353.1, from coordinate 2,499 downwards.
ATTGGCAAACAGTTTGGTGACGTTGAGCACTGGGAATCCCACGGATTCCATATCGCGATAGGCCGCGCGCACCTCGGCACTGGCCTGTTCGGGTTCGATTAAGGGAATTCGCGCCATCGTGGCCTCCGCTCGAGTAAATAACTGAGGCCCAAGGCTATAGCGCTTGGGCGACGCTGACAAGGCGGTATGTGGCACTCGTTGGCGGGTACACTGCCGATTGATGCGAACCGCATGGTTAATCATTTGCTTGATGGGCGCGGGCGGTCGATTGGCCTTGGCCGTCGATGTCAACACCCTGCACGCTGCCATCGCGAAAGCCGATTCGGTATTCGCGGCGCGGGCTCGCGGTCACCGCGTGGCGTGCGATCAACTGAAGGCGACATACGAACAGCGCGACTATGCGCTACTGTGGAGTCACCTGCGCGTTCCCACTCCGCAAGCACTGGCCGTGTTACAGACTCTGCGCACAGCGGATGCGTACGGGCTGCGTCCAGCCGACTATGACGGCGACGAAATCGCGCGCCGATTTCAAGCGCTGGCGTCGAATCCAAACGCGACAGAAGCCGAATGGGCCGAGGTGGATGCCGTACTGGCCTGCACCGCACTCTCGTTTGTATCGCATTTACATGCGGGCCGGGTTGATCCGCGGCTAGCGGGTTTTGATCTCGCTGCAATGGTAACGCCGGCCGTACACGCGGATCTCCTCGAGGCGCTGGCGACCCATCCCGATCCCAGCGCGGTACTCGCCGCTATCGAACCGCAATTTGTACATTATCGACTGCTGAAGGAAGCACTCGCACACTATCGTGTGCTCGCCGAGGATCCGAGCTTGACGACACTGCCGCCGCGACCACCCGCGACGCTCAGCCAAGGCCAGATCTACGCCGGGATGCCCGCGTTACGCCGATTATTGCTCGCGCTGGGCGATCTGCCAGCGTCGTCGGTAGTGCCCGCCGATCTAACGTTGGATACGGAAACCGTTACTGCGCTGAAACGATTTCAGTCACTGCACGCCTTGGACACCGATGGCAGGTTAGGTAAGAACACCTTCGCCGCGCTCACCGTGCCGCTCGCCCAACGCGTGCGCCAGATCGAATTGACCTTGGAGCGTTGGCGCTGGCTGCCACGACTCGACGCCGGCACGATCATCGTCAACATTCCGCAGTTTCGCCTATTCGCACTCCGATCATTCAACGACCATGAAGCCGACATGCTGCGCATGGATGTGATCGTCGGCAAGGAATATCCGCACACCCAAACTCCCGTGTTCGCCGCCGACCTGAAGCACGTGATATTCCGGCCGTATTGGAATGTTCCCTACAGCATTCTGCGGCGTGAACTATTACCCGAGTTACGAAAAAATCCACGCCATCTCATCGCGCAACATTTCGAAATCGTCCGCGGTGGCGGCGATGACGCAACACCAGTGGCGATTACCGCGGAGAACCTTAACGCACTTGCGGCCGGTACCTTGCGGCTGCGGCAAAGACCCGGTGCAGGCAATGCCTTAGGGTTGATTATGTTCATGCTGCCGAACCCCTATAACGTCTATCTACATTCAACACCCACGCCGCAGCTCTTCCAGCACGCGCGGCGCACGTTTAGTCATGGCTGTATCCGCGTCAGCGACCCGGTGGCGCTGGCCGAGCACGTCCTGCGTGACACGCCCGAGGCGTGGACAGCTGAGAAAATTCGATCCGCCATGGATGGCAAGAGCACGCTAAAAGTGCCCTTATCCAAGCCGGTACACGTGTTGATTCTGTACGGGACCGCCGTCGCCACCGAAGACGGCGCGGTGCGGTTTTTCGAAGATATTTATGGCTACGATCGGCAGCTCGAAGGGTTGTTGGGCGCGAAGTAGATTCACCAACTCCGCACGCGCCCGGTATCAATATGGACAAAGTCAGACGCGCCGTAGAATCCAACGCCACCGCGTCCCAAGTCACGCGCCAAGGCGCTGAGCTTATGGGTAGAAAATCCACTCAACCGGACATCAATGGCCTGGCCGACGAGATGCAGACTATTTTCCGCAACGCCACTGGAGGTGCGACGTAATAGCGCATTGGTGGCCGGTGATCGATATCCGCAAATTATTTCGAACGAGGCGTCGCGGCCGGCCAAGACCTGAAGATCAAACAGAATATCGAGCAGCGAGGGATCGATGTGATGCACTTCGCCGGTTCGAAAATCGCGGAGTAGATGATCGACCTGCCGTAGACAATCGGTTTGATAGCAACGGCCATCGAAGTAGTGCGCAGTGAGCTTTTCACCGGTGTGGGTGTGCACGAACGACACGGCGCGTTGCGTGTTCAGTTTGGCGAGGGCTGGCGTTGCGGCTGACAGCGAAGCCATGCCACACAACGCGCTCACTTGTTTAATAAAGAATCGACGGCTCGAGATGGCGGCGCCTGCCTGATGCGGCGGGTTTGACATTACGGGATCCTCCTCGCTGGCGGGAGGATAATACTGAGCAATTCAGCGATTATGCAAACTGCGACT
>JAYUEZ010000352.1:0-11719 GCA_043738965.1 Gammaproteobacteria bacterium | reverse complement strand
CGCGTTTGGCACTCATCACTTTTAGAACTAACGACCGGCAGCGCACGCGAACATGCGGGATCTGACCCGCTCGCGAGCCAAGGTCAGTGCGAGGCCTTTATGTCTTTTATTTCCGATTCAGCTTTTCAGGCGCGTTTCGTCAAGGCGTTGAACGGCAACTCGAGTTTTGTCGAACAAGCATTATGCTTCGATGGCTCGGTGTTGCTTGAAGTGGGTATCGACCGTTTGTGGCTTAAAGTTTACAAAGGTAAGGTCATTGATCACCAAACCGCCGTGCCGGCGTTTGGTTACACCTTTAAATTCGTCGGCACTGAGGCCGCGTGGAAGTTGCTCCTGAGTGGTAAGCGGCGCTGGGCCGATTTAACCTTCCCTGGCAAGCGCTACTTTGACGATGATCCGGAGTTGAAACGCGTCGGAGAATTGAGCGTGGAGATTGCCACCGAAGGCAATCTGCTCGAAGCCGGTCGCCTGACCGAGGCCATGTTTCACTTGGCCTACACCCTGCAAAAAACCGCGGCCGTGCGCGCCGCCTAAGCTTTAGCGAGATTCGAATAATGGCGACACCAGAAGACATTCTTGGGCACTACGTAAAAGTGGGCGGCACACGCACTTTCTACGACGAGATCGGCGCCGGCCAGCCGATTGTCTGTATTCACACGGCAGGCGCAAGCTCACTCGAATATCAATATATGATGCCGCTGCTAGCGGCGCAGGGCTTTCATGCGTTTGCGCTGGACTTGCCCGGCCATTCGCGGTCGTACCCCGTCAAATGGCGGCAGCATCGAACCATCCACGAACACGCTGAATTCGTGCACGCCTTCGTCAACACGCTGGGTCTTAAGAAGCCAGTGGTCATTGGCTGCTCCATTGGCGGTGATATCACGCTCGATTACGCCGCGCATCATTGGCGCGATATGGCGGCTGGTGTGCCGATGGAAGGATGTGCGCGTACGCCGACTTTCCCCTTACCCTCTGGACTCGTCCACCCGTCGTGGGCGCCGGGTTGGCAGGATCAAATGGAACGCGCGGCTATCGAGTCGCTCAACCGGCAGTGTTCTGCTGAAAAAATCGAAGAACTGCGTTGGCAGCATCGCAATTCACAGGTCAGCGCGGTTGGCGATCTCGAAGCCTGGGCGCGGCACGACGTGCGCGCTAAATTGAAGAGCGTGGCGTGCCCGATGTTGGTTATCCGCGGCGAAGACGATTTTTGGGTGCCGCGTGAACTCGTCGAAGAAACAGGTCGATTGCTCAAAAACGGTGAAGTACTGCATTTGAAAAACATCGGCCACTATCCCATGTTTGAAGATCCAACATTGATCGCGAATACGGTGATAAAGTTTTGCCGCAAACATAAAGTGCTATAGCAAAAATACGCTTCCGATTGCGCGGTGGGCACGGCACGTCTTACCGGCAAATTACAGTGAGGGGGGTCTTAAGATGGACTACGGCTTTGTCTTTCCAGCTGCGATTCATATCCACAAAGACGTGGCGTACGCGGAGCAACATGGATTCACGCATGCGTGGCTGTATGACTCGCAAATGCTATTCAGTGATCCCTATGCGAGCTTGGCGTTGTGCGCGGTCAATACCACCAAAATTGCGCTGGGGACCGGGGTCACTAATCCGGAATCACGCCTGGCGCCAGTCACCGCGAACTCGATTGCCACGGTTAACGAACTGGCACCAGGGCGAACGATCTTGGGGATCGGTACCGGTAACACCGCACGGCGGACGCTCGGCATGCCGGCGGCCAAGTTGGAAGCCATGCGCGAGCACATTCGGATCTGCCGCGATCTACTGGAAGGCAAGACCACCGACTACACCGAGGGTGATCGCCACCGCAAAATCCGCTTTCTAAATCCGGATGGCGATTGGTACAACATTAAAACCAAGATCCCGATTTATATCGCCGCAAGTGGGCCGAAGAGTCTCGAAATGGCTGGCGAGATTGCTGATGGTGTGATTCTGTTTGGCGCGGTAAGCCCGTCACTGATCAACTTTGTCATGGATCATGTCCGCGTTGGTGCGGAACGCGCGGGGCGTAATCCCAAAAACATCTATGCGCTGTGTATGACCGCGTTTCATCTCACTCAGAAAGGCGAATCGCTCGAGACTTCAGCGGTTCGTCAGGCCGTCGGTCCGTTCGTATCGTCGTCGACGAATATCTTCGCGTTATCGAATCCCGATCCATCGACCTTGCCGGTTGATCTGCGCACCGACGTCATGCGCTTCCGCGACATCTATAAGGTGCTCGAAGGTCCCATCGAGACGCGGCATTTGAAGCTATATTCGGACTATCTACTCGGGTTCAAAAAGGAACACGAGGCAATCGTGAGCGAGAAAATTATTCGTGCGACCACGTTGACGGGCACCGCCGACGAGATCGTCGAGTCCATTCATAACATGAAGAAAGCGGGCATTCATCAGGTCGCGATTCAACCGATTGTCGATAATAAAAAGACGGTCGAAATATTCGCAAAAGAAATCATGGCGCGCGTTAAATAGGCGTCCGTGCTCAAGACTTACCGCCGCCCCTTGGGCGCGGCGGCAACGTCCTAACCTTTTGCGAGTGCTTTGAGTTGCTTACCCCAATTCTCATACGAGCGCAACGGGGTCCAGCTAACTTCCGGAACGAGGTGCGCATAGCCCAGTTTCCAGATGGGAAGGTTATGCACAATCGCGTCGAAGTCGTCGCCGCTGTTAACGTCCAGCACGGCGATAACTTCATACTTGCCCGCGACTTTCCAGACATTTTTGATCGCGCCCGCCTTGAGCGCCGCCATGACGGCTTCGGATTCCTTGAGCCAGACTCCAAAGAACGCTTTATTACTCATCCCTTCGGGTTTGACGAGCTTGACCCATAACATGACTTCCATCGTGCTCTCCTCTGAAAACAGTTAAAAACTTGCAGGCTCGGAGCCCATTTTATCGCGCCCCGCAGAGCAGAATTTTAACCACCGATTGCGGGCACGACATCATCAATTTGGTGGCCGCCAAGGCAGTAAGTAATCCTACCTCCGCGGCGGGTTCGGCCACGCGGGTTGGGCGGCGATGGCTTGCAGATAAGTGGCGCTAAATCCGCGTTGGCGCCCGCCTTCGAGCACCAAGTCCACGTACCATTGATACGGGCGTAATGACGCATCGACGTAACGCTCTTCTGCACAATAAAAATACACAGGCCCAAAGGGCGGGAGTTCGCGAGTATGGATGGCATAACCATGACCGACGCCTTCAATTTCATCTAAGCGCGCTTTGGCGTGGGCACCAAGTTCATAAATGGCGCCGTACACGCGATGATCGACATTGTCCGTGAACACGATAGTGCATTTCCCCGAGCCATCACGACCGAGCTTATGGAAGCTGAGCGACCAGCCAGTTAGCGCGGCGGCGCCGAGGTCCCCGTCAACTACTACGCGCGCCGCGAGCCGCGCGGCTAGGACGTTTGAACCGTAGGCAAAATAGCGGTAAACCGTCATGATCCCTAACTGTCATTCAACGTTCGCTGCTTAGGAAATTGATTCATGCATTCCGATCCCGTGCTCACCCATCCCGACGATCTTCGTGCTTGGCGCCGCCAACATGTCCCGGTCTACAACGAGAATCGACTCAAGCTCGGTATCTTCGGGATGAATTGTAGTAATGGCTGCACGATTACGCATGCGGCGACTACCTTCGAACCCACTTACGAACACAACGTTAAGATCGCGCAGCTGGCAGACGAACTGGGATTTGAACTATTGGTGCCCGTTGGGCGCTGGAAACATTTTGGCGGCACGACAAAGTTCAATGCCAATAACATGGAAGTGTATACCTGGGCGACCGCACTCGCGTGCAACACCAAACAAATCATGGTGTACGCGACCTCGCATGTGCCTACCGTGCATCCGCTGTTGGCGGCGAAGCAGGGCGCAACCATTGATCAGATCTCGCATGGGCGGTTTGGTCTCAACATTGTATGTGGTTGGTTTCGGCCCGAAATTGAAATGTTTGGTATTACACAACTGCCGCACGAACATCGCTACGCCATGGCGGCTGATTGGATTACCTGCATCAAACGTGCGTGGACTGAACAGGATTTCGATCACGTCGGTGAATACTTTCAAATTAAAGGGGGCTTTCTCCTACCGAAACCGGTGCAACAACCGCACCCCGTGTTGATCAACGCCGGCAATTCAGAAGAAGGACGAGAATTTTCGGCCCGCCATGTTGATTTTAACTTCATCACCATCGCAACCAAGGAGCAGGCCCGCGATCTGGTCGTCGACATCCACAAACGCGCTTCAGCTCATGGTCGTGAACTCGGCGTCATGAGTTATGGGCTGGTGTGTTGTCGCGATACCGAAGCGGAAGCGCAAGCGTTGTATCGTCGCATCGTCGACGAGGGTGATTGGGAAGCGGCGCACAATATTATGAATCTGCTCGGCATCGAGAGTAGTTCTTTTAGCGAGCAGATTAAACAATACGGTGAGCGGTTCATCGCGGGTTGGGGTGGGTTCCCGCTGGTCGGAACGCCGGAACAAGTAGTGGATATGATGAAGGAACTGGCCGATCTCGGCATCGAAGGTTTTATTTTGTCGTGGCTCGATTATTACGAGGAGCTTAAGTATTTCGGCGAACGCGTGTTGCCATTGATGAAGCAAGCCGGCCTCCGTGTGTAACACGAATATTAAGGGGCCGTGATTGTGGGAGCGGATTTATCCGCGAATTTTCGTTGAAGCCATTTCAAAGTTTAAGGAACAGAGCATGGGTCGATTAAACAAAAAAGTAGCCATCATTACCGGCGCCTTAGGCGGCCAGGGGCAAGTCGCCGTCGCGCGCTTTATAGCCGAAGGCGCACGAGTTTTGGCGAGCGATCTCGCCAAAAAGCCGCACGGCGAGGTTGCCAAACTCATCGCCAAACGCCCAGCGGATGTTGCCTATGTTGGCGGTGATGTTAGGGACGGTAAGGTTCTCGAGAAAATCGTAAAAACCGCGGTCAAGGCCTTCGGTGGAGTCGATGTGCTATTCAACAACCACGGCCTGATGGTCGGTAAGCCTTTTTTGGAAACCACCGCGGAGGAACTCGACGAATTGTTAGCGGTGAATTTGCGTGCGCCATTTCTCTTAAGCCAGCTCGCGGCGCGCGAAATGGTCAAGCGTGGCGGTGGTTCGATCATCCATAATTCTTCGGTTGGCGGTATTGTGGGATTTCCGACGATGGCGGCGTATGGTGCATCTAAAGGGGGTTTGGCGCAGCTCGCGCGCTCGATGGCGACGGATTTGGCGGCGCAGGGCGTGCGCGTGAATGCGATTTGTCCCGGCGTCGTCGACACCGACATGCCGCGGCGTTATTTGAAAGATGTCGAGGACAAGGCCGGTGCGTTTAAACAAATGGCGGCCATGCATTTGATGAACCGGTTGGCCGAACCCATCGAGATTGTGAACGTGGCGCTGTTTCTGGCCTCGGATGAAGCCTCGTATATGACCGGCGCGGTGATCCCGGTCGATGGTGGGTTAACCGCGATATAGGCGCACGTTGGAATAGTGGTCAGGTATCGTGCTGTGGGCCGGAGGTTGCAGGATTCGTCGGCTACCGCTCCGCGATTCCTCCTGAATCGCTCCGCTACCACACGCGCTGCGCTAAACAATCCCTGGTCCGCTTACGCATGAGGCGCGCCGACGAATCCTGCAACCTCCCACTTTGACACGCTTGGGACCTCGGGAATGATCGAATCAACAGCATCCGCTTGAATTAGGAGACGGTAATGGCCACAGCGCCCGACGCTTTTAGCCGCGAAGACGAAGTCCAAGTTCTCGACACCATTAAGAATTGGCTCGAGAAAGAAGTTCGACCGGTCACCAAAAAATATGAACAGGCGGATGAATATCCGTTTGATCTGGTCGAGCAAATGAAAGAGCTCGGATTGTTTGGATTGACGATTTCGCAGGACTACGGCGGGTTGGGGTTACCGCCAACGACCTACGCGAAAATCGTCACCGCCATCGCTGAAGTGTTCATGAGCATTGGCGGCATCATCAATTCGCATTTGATGCTGGGGACGCTGATCTACCGGTTTGGCACGCCAGCGCAGCGAGATCAATTTCTGCCGCGCCTTGCGACCGGAGAGCTTCGCGGTGCGCTGTGTTTGACCGAGCCGGATGCTGGCACGGATCTGCAAGGTATCAAAACCGTGGCCAAGCGCGATGGCGGCGACTATGTATTAAACGGCTCGAAGATGTGGATTACGAACGGCCTCTACGGCAGTCTCTACGCCGTGTTGACGAAAACCGATCCCACAGCCAAACCAGCGCATAAGGGCATGACGATGTTCCTGGCCGAAAAGGGGCCGGGATTCACCGTCGATCGAAAATTAAAAAAGCTCGGCTATCGCGCGGTAGAAAGCGTGGGATTGAGCTTCAGCGATTTCCGCGTTCCGGCAGAACGCATTCTCGGTGGCGAAGAAGGTCATGGCTTTCACCATGCGGTCGGCGGGCTGGAACTTGGTCGCATCAATGTCGCGGCGCGCGGCGTCGGGATTGCGAGTGCGGCGCTAAAGGATTCCATTCGCTACTCACAGCAACGACGCACTTTCGGTAAACCCATCTGCGAGCACCAGGCGATTCAACTTAAGTTAGGAGAGATGGCGACGCGCGTTGAAGCGGCACGGTTGCTAACGAATCAAGCGGCCGAGAAATACGAGCGCGGTGAGCGTTGTGACATGGAAGCCGGCATGGCCAAGCTCTTTGCTTCCGAAGCCGCGATGTATTGCGCACAGGAAGCGATGCGGATCCACGGTGGCTATGGCTATTCCGCGGAATTTGATATCGAACGCTATTACCGCGACGCACCGCTGATGTGCATCGGCGAAGGGACCAATGAGATTCAGCGCATTCTGATCGCGAAGAACCTCGTCAAGCTGTTCCCGGCGTGAGTTGTGCGCCGTGCTCCTACGAACCCGTAAAATTTCGTCGACTGTTGGAGGCGGCCATTGTGGGAGCCGCTCTCACAATGGCTACGTGCCTACTTCAATAGGTGTTGAAGCTTCAGCCCATTGTTCAGCTGATTGGTCGGCGTCAGAATCGTTCCGTTATTCAGGGACTTTTGAATCGTGGTGGTCGCCGCCGGCGCGGTGATCAACGGCGTGGTCAGGATCGCATTGGTGGTGGTCGTTGGCAGCGTTGTAATTGCGGTGGTGTCGAGCTTAGATGGCGCGACTTGCAACGGTGTGGCCGGCAGGTCCGTGATGGTCGTGGAGGTGATTGGCGGAGAGGGCGCGACAAGCAACGGCGTGGTGGTCGTCTGCGGCGCAGTCATAAGCGTTGTGGCGGCATCTAGGGTAGTGGCGGGTGCCGGCTGAATAGTTTGCAGCGGCGTTGATTTCAGCATCGTACTGTCGAGCGACTTGAGCGTCGAGGGATCGATATTTTGGAGCGCGCTTTGATCGATCAGAGTCGGTGACACTGGAAGCTTAGTGACGATCGCGTGATCTTTTATTGCCTCTTCTTTTGGGGCTCCGTCCTTGAGAGTGGGCTGCCGGTCTTGGTCCTGTAAGACTGTGCCGTCCGGTTTAACTGTGGACGCAGGATCGTGGCTCGCACTGTCTGTGTCACTGTTATTGTTCTTTGTATCGTCATTATTGGCGGAGCCGGGTGGCTCATCCGCAGGGGTTTCTGGTTTATGTACTCGAGCTTCCAGCGCCGGCGAGCTAGCGATGACTTTTAAGATACCCGGTGGCAATTGCTCAATCTTGGTGGGCACTTTGGCTAAGCCTGCGGCGACTCCAATAAATCCGATTTCATTGATGCTGAGATCGATGACACCTGCTTTAGATTCGAGATGCGTACCGCCCGAATAGACCTTGTTATAGGTGCCGGGGGCGGCGGACTTCTCCGCGCCGAACAACGCCGGCGAGGCATCAGGGATGTGCACCACTTCGAAATCCGTACCGCGGATCCCAATGGTTGCGACCGGAGTCGTCAGCATGAAATGTTGTTTGTTGCGGTGACCAATGAGGCCTGTAATCGAGCGCAACGCACCGCTGGTCAGACGCACCAGGAAACTGTCGCTCGGCGCTTCTGCCTCGGCTGAAAATTGAAATTGATCGATCATCACTTCCGTTGAGCGACGTAACACCATCCGGCTTTCATCCATGAAGCGGAGCTGCGCGGCGCCGTTAGCGCCAGTAATCAATGTATCGCCTGCGTACACATCGACACCACGGGTCAGCACGCGAGTTTGGCCGGCGGGATCTCGCGCTTGCACATTGCCGATCGTAAATGTGGTCTGACCGACTGGGCCAGTCGAGGCGGCGAAAGCTTGGGAAGCACAAACACCGAGGATCAGGCCGATTGCCCCAAGTAACGATTTCGTTGCAGCATTTATGTTTCCCAGGCGCATAGCGTTATCAATTACCGACGTAGAAACGTGGTGATTCTAAGCGCGCCAAAGCTTATTCCCGTCGATTTGGGAATGACCTGATTCGCAGTGATGGTATTGGCGCTGGTAAGTGTATTCGTCACCACCGGCGTCGACACGAAAGTATTTACCGTCGTATTGATAGTCGGGGTAGCAGTCGTTGGAGTCGTAATGGGATTAACGTTGAAATTGGTGACGGGTGTAATGATCGAATTGGTGGTTTTGAGATCGGTCGCGCGCGTTGCCGTTATATTGGCCGCCGCCGCGGTTGCAAATGCCACAAGATTATTTGTTGCTACCCCGTCTTTCGGAATGATCACACTCCCCTTGTCCGTCGCTAACGTCGTTATCTTGTCGTTATTTGGAAGCGTGACAACACTCTCCGTAAGTTGGAATTTAGTCCGGAGCGCTCCTTGTGGAATATCAGCGTCCGCGACCGGCGTCAGCGTGTTTGCAGAATTTCCATCTTTGCGCCCCGCTATAAGGACGGGTAACGCCTTCGCCAATGCTTCGTTAAATGAATTTGAAGCACCTGCGACGTTGGCTTCCGCAAACTCAACCTTGATCTCTGGAAGCTTAGTCAATTCGACCGCAGTGTTCGGGAGGTTCGGGATGAGCGGTTGCTGAAGTGCAACTAAGACAGGAAGAACCGATGTCGGCTTAAGTCCATCAGTTGGTAATGGCGCGTTAGCAAGACCGTTCGGCATGGTAGCTGAAGATGCGGGACCGTCTTGATTCACATTCAACGCCACCACCGGCGCGTTGAAAAGATCGGGCAGCTGATCGGCCTCAAGTGGCTTCACGCCATCGCCGGTTTTCACCAACTGGCCAGGCGGGATCAGCCCGCCGCCATTCGCCGCGTCGAGCTTGACCGTTCCACTGTGGACACGGCTGAACGTTTGGCCGCCTTCGCCGCCTGGGACGATGCCGGTTTCAATATCGCCGGCGCCTACGGAGATTTTTGAATCTGATGTCACCACTTTGAGTAGGGAATCCGGTGCGCTGTGCATATCTGACACAGCGCGCAATTGTCCGCGAATTAGCGACACATCAAAGGACTCACCGCTGGGTTTGAATTCGATTTCACTGTTGGAGCGCAGGGCCACCACGCCTTGGTTCAGGGCACGCACCTGCACCATGCCGTGTTCGCCCGCGCTTAAACGATCCCCGGGCTTCAAGAAGTAGCCTTTCTTGGCCAGGTCGCGTGAGCCGTCAGCGTGTACCACGTCGACCTTGCCGTTGACGAATTGAATCGCCGGCAATTCGGCGGCATTCACCAGTGAAACTGCGGCCCACCCGGTAAGGATGGCAGTGGCGAGGATGTGCAAGCGCGGGGGCGCGTAGTGGGACAAAGCCTTCATCGGAACCTCCAGTGAACGGCGAGGCGGACATTCCGCCGGCGAAACGAGGTGGCTAGAGGAAGTCGACGTGCATCGTCAACGACGCGGTCCACCTTGAGTAATCGTATAGCGGTATATTCGAACTTTGGTCAAGCCAAGTCACGCTCGGTCGTATCACAAACGTCGGCGTAATGCGGAAGTTGAGACCCACCGCACTATTCCACTGACGTTCGTTGCGGGTCACGGCGAATACGGCGTTTTGACGATCGTAGTCGGCGTACTGATAGCCGAGGGTCCCATAGGCGTTTATCTTATTGGTGATCTCGTATTGGCCAGTCAGCCTCAGTCCGTAGTAATCCCGGTTGCCGTCGATTCGCGCACGTAAGGCGTCTTCGTGCCCGTAGTCGAAGGCGACGGATACCACATGTTGGCCGGCGTCGCCCAACAAGCGTACGGCGCTGGCGCTCAATGAATAGAGATCATAGTCCTCGGTGCGCGATGCGTCGGGCACGTGACGGTTCGCGGTGAAGCCGCCCACCACGCTGCCTTGCAGGCGCTCGGCAAAGGTTTGTCGATATTCGGCTTCGACGCCTAAGGATTGCCGGAACGAATCGCCTTCGAGCGAGAAATCGCTCGCGGTGAGACCTCCGCGTACGGCTTGATTCTTAAACTGCTTCCACACCCCCGTGCGCGCCGCCGAATACAGATAATCCACGTTGTCCGCGCGACTCGCGTGACGACTGATGATGTCCGCGCCAGCGTAGCCTGCAAGCGTCGGCGTGAAGGCATATAACGCCGTGCCACCGACTCCCGCCGTGAAAAACGGTGATTCAGCTTGAATCGAGGAATTCGGGAGTTCCAATTGGCGCGGATCGATCGGAATCGAAATGGGATTCCGAGAAGTGGCGCCGTTGATGTTGGAGTCATAACCCACCGTGCCGTCTAAGTAACCGCTGAGTTGCAGTTTCTCAGCGGGCTTAGTGGCTTGCAGCGCGCTTAGATATTGACCGACCGTGGCCCGAATGCCCTGCGTAGGATTGGTGGCGAGCAAGGTTTCGAATTCACGTTTGGCGCTGTTTGGATCGTTCAACGCCACATAGGCCCGCGCGAGATGAAGACGCGCTTCCGGGTTATTCGGTTCAAGCGCCAGTACGCGCTCGAAGGCTAATGAGGCAATGCTCGCGTTGCCAGTTTCAAGTGCGGCATAGCCGAACATCAGATCAAATTTCGGGTCCCCGGAATACTCGAATTCGTGCGGCGCAAGAAGTTCGTAGACCCCCTTGACGTTACCGGCGGCGAGCAGCTTTTCGGCCGCCGCGAATGGAGCGCCATCGGCCACCGCGAAGTTTGCCCATAGCGTTAGCATCAAGGCGTGAACAGGGCGCTTGGATCGGCGTGCCATCGCGGATGATCCTTATACAATAGGGAAGGTTACAGCGTTGATCTTAGCATCTACATTAGCTCGCGTTCCAGGTCCGTCGGCGCGGTCGAGCTCGCTGATTGGCACCTGTTGCCGGTCAGCGAGCGCGTTGTCACCCGCCTCGCGGCGGTTCGGAATTGTTCAGAGCTGCAACGATTTCACCTCTAAGAATTCTTCGAGGCCGAACCGACCGGCCTCACGGCCAAGTCCAGATTGTTTGTAACCACCGAACGGCGCCAACGGATTGTAGCGGCCGCCGTTGACCGAAATTTGACCCGTGCGAATGCGCTTCGCGACCTCGATTCCATGTTCCTTGGTGCCGGCCCACACATTGCCGCCCAAGCCATAAATCGTATCGTTCGCGATGCGGATGGCATCCTCTTCGTCGTCGAACGGAATGATGGTGAGCACCGGTCCGAAGATTTCCTCGCGGGCGATGGTCATGTCATTGCTTACATCGGCGAACACCGTGGGTTTCACATAAAAGCCCTTGTCGAGACCGGCTGGCGCCTCAGCCCCGCCAGTCACCAGCCGTGCGCCTTCTTCGATGCCCTTTTTGATAAA
>JAYUEZ010000351.1:0-11741 GCA_043738965.1 Gammaproteobacteria bacterium | reverse complement strand
AGGCGCGAATGAGCGAGGAATCAGCGAAACTGGCAATGTTCGCGCCGCTGGGTGCGGTCGCGAGCGCGTGTACCGCAAGATCCATCGGGTCGGTGGGTTCGCGCGGGCACGCGTACAACGCAACTTTCAAAGTTTCGCGTAATTTTCCGGCTACGGGCGTGTTTTCGTGCTGATCCCAACGCATGTCTGCACTGAGTAGGGAGACGACGCTCATCCGATTTTCGGTGAGCGTGCCGGTTTTATCGGTGCACAACACAGTCGTCGCCCCCAGGGTCTCAATTGCCGCCGCGCGGCGGGTGAGGACGCGCGCCTGCGAAATGCGCCATGCGCCCATCGCCATGAACACCGCCATGACTAGCGGGAACTCTTCGGGTAGCAAGGACATGCCGACAGCGATGCCGCCGAGCATGGCGTCAAGCCAGCCTCCGCGTAAGAGTCCAAAGAGTAATACCGTCATCCCGCCGGCTAGCGCGCCGATGATCGCGAAGTAACGTATCAGCCCGCGCATTTGTAGTTGCAGACGTGGTTGTTCGGTTTCGATCGCGCGCAGCGCACGCCCAATTTTGCCCATTTCGCTGCGGATCCCGGTCGCCTGTACCACCGCCAGTCCGCCGCCGCGTACAACTAGCGTTCCGGCAAAAAGATACGGCAAATCTTCACCGCCTAGTCTCGGCACGATACGTTGATCGGTAGTAGCCGCAATTGAAGGTTGCGCCAGCTTGCGGACTGGTACGGATTCGCCGGTTAACAATGATTCATCGAGCAAGAGGTCTTGCGACGACACCACGGTGGCATCCGCCGCCACCCGGTCGCCCTCGGCGATCACGATGAGGTCATCGCGTACAACGTCCCGACCAGCGAGTTGAATTCGCTTGCCGTCGCGAATCACGAGTGCACGTGGGCTCGCGAGATTGCGCAATGCCTCCAGGACGCGCTCGCTGCGGGACTCTTGAACAATCGTGATGATGACTGACAGCGACGCGAACAACAGCAAGAGCAGCGCTTCGATTCTGTCACCGAGTAGCAAATAAACAATGCCGCCGCCGATCAACAGCGCGAACATCGGTTGACGCACAACTTCGGAGAGGATGCGCAGAAAACCACGGCTGTCTGGTGTGGGCAGTTCGTTGTAGCCGTCCAGCTTCAAACGCTGGGCGGCCAGTACCGCGGTTAGTCCGAGTGTTGGTTCCGTCATCAGGTTTCGCCTATTGCGTGGTTGACCCAACGTAGACTGCCTCGCCGCCGCGCTCGACCGCAAGCGCCTCGCGCGGCGCAGACACCAATGCCGCGATATACCCGAATCCGCGAATTAGCCAAGCTATGTGCGCCGGCGAACAGTCATTACGTGAAACCTCGCGCAAGATGTTCACAATCGCAAGGGTGTGACGTCATCATGATTTTTTTTCAATGTACTAATTGCCGATGAATTAGATTCGTGGCTTAAGAGATAACTATGATTAATCAAAATTCTTTCCGCTACCTTGCGGCCGCTGCCCTCGTGATGGCTGCTGCCAATGGTCACGCTGAGCAGGTGGTTGCGCGATCAGTGATCGCCCAGAATATTACAGTGGAAAATTTGCGAGTAGACGGAGCGTCGTTACGCGGCGAGATCGTCAACCGCAGTGGTCGTCCGATAGAAGATGTCCAACTGCTGGTGACATACGACTGGCAGTGGCGCGACGAAATGAAACCTGGCAGTGACAGCCCAGCGTGGGATAAAGCAATATTAATTGCCGAACGATTGGCGCCTAACGAAGTGCGGGAATTCTCGCAGACGTCGGAGCAGCCATTGGCGACCTGCGGAGATGGCGAATTTCACCCATCGGTGGCGGTCGTCGGCTATACGGAATTTACTCGACCGGAGTAACTCGGCGCGCTGAGTTACTCATTCATTGAAACTCACCCGACAGCGCGAAGCGCGACGGCGAAGCACAACGTCGAACTGCCTCGTCGGTATTTTGGCGTGGATATTCGCCAAATTTAGAGATGAACATTTGTCTCGCTGATACGATTCATTAACCCGCTCCGGGCGGTTGCGGCGTACGAAGCGGTTAAAGGTTTGCTGGTCCTGTTGACGGGATTCGGCTTGCTCGCTTTCATCCATCGCGATCTCGATCAATTCGCCGACCAAGTAGTCGCGCATTTCCATCTCAACCCAGCGGGTCGAGTTCCGCGCCTTTTTCTCGGCGCCTCTGCCGACCTCACGGATACACGCCTGTGGCTGCTGGCGGCGATGACAATGGGATATGCACTGGTACGCTTCGTCGAAGCTTACGGTCTGTGGCAGGGGCGGCGCTGGGCGGAATGGTTGGCCGCGCTGAGCGCAGGTATCTATCTCCCATTCGAAATCTATGAGCTGTCGAAAAGCGCGACCTGGATCCTCATAAGCGCGTTCGTGACAAATATTCTCGTTATCGTGGTGATGATTGCCGCGCTGCGCCGCTCGCGCGTCGGGTTGTCGGCCTAGCGAACGAGCTTGACGTTCGCGCAGAAGGTAGCAAGTTCCTCAAGCACATTCGCCACCGCCTGATCGGCGGCGAGCACGCCGCCGTAGGGATCCTCGGTAGGAGAGGTGGCGAAGGCATCGAATTCGCGCGTCGCTAGCACGCGCCGTGACGCTGAATCCACCAACGTCGCGCGCAACGTAAAATGCACGCGGCTGGGGTGCTGCAGAAATTCGTGCTGCAGGCGGATGATTTCTGTGTCGAGGCGCAGATCACCGGTCGCGGTACTCGGCGCGTGCACCACTGCGCGGAATGCGCCGCCACGCTCGATGGCGGCGACGATCAGCGGCCTGAGCATGCGGGCCGGCGTATCGATCCATTGACTATGCGCGAAATATTCGAGTTCGTGCGTCTGGCGTGCATAAATGATGCGCTGACTATCGAATCCAGCGTCAGCCTCGGGCGGATTAACGATCAGCGTTGCGCCAGTGGTTGGCGTCGGCATCACGCGCGATGCAGTAGCGCTCGCCGGACTCGTCAACGAAAAAAACGCGGGCGGCGGATCGTTGGCTTGCCGGAACGCCGCGCAACCGCCGATGACGATCAGCAACAACGCGATCACGGTTCGTCGCAGGCGAACCGGCATGATGAGTTGTAGGGTCACGGCGTTACGCCCGATTTTTCTCCCGGCCCCGAGGGCACCGGGCGGTGGCCGAACAACAGACCGCTGGGATTTCTTGCGGTTTGCTCGCTCAGGCGGCGCAGCGACGTCGTGAGCACGCTCATTTCGCCGAGCAACCGTTCCAGCTCGGGCAAAGTCTCCACCGTGAAGCGTTTGACGTCTGCACCGATCGCCTCGACGGTCTGACCCGCGCTGGCGCTCGCACGCGATGCTTCGCTCCCCAGATCCTTGATGGCATCGGCGCTGCGACCGACGCGTTCGATCACGGGGCCGAGCTCCGCGGTCACCCGCGCACTGTTTTCAAAGGTGCGGGCCGCACTCGCGATACCCGCATCTAGATCGTCCTTGCGCGCCGCGATGGTTCGCGCAACCGTCGACATATCGGCCAGCGCGCTCTTGAACGCCACACGATTCTCGTCACTGAAGATGGCATTGATGCTGGTGGACGTACTGTCAAGCTTGGCTATCAAAGTGGTGAGCAAATTTTCGAGACGTGCACTGAGCGATGCCTTGGTGCGAATTTCGGGAGGTTCGCCCGCGGCCTTCGCGCGCAAGGGTGGCGAGTTGGGGCTGCCACCCGTGAGCTCGACATACGCAATGCCGGTCAGACCCTGCGTTTTTAATACCGCGATGGTGTCCTCCTTGATTGGAGTCCCGCGCGCGATCGCGAACGTCAATCGCACGCGCTGCGGATTATTGGGATCGAGTTTCATCTCGCGCACTTTACCGACCTCGACGCCGCTGTATTTGACCGGCGCGCTGAGATTGAGACCAGACACCGATTCGTCGACCCACGCCAGATAAAGATCAACCTTTTGCTGGAAGGCGCCCGTGGCGAGCCACAGCACACCCGCAACGAAGATGACGCCCAGCACGAGCACGAAGCAACCCACCACCGCATAGTTCACTTTGGTTTCCATGCCGGCTCCATGGCTGGTCGTGGCGCCCGCTCTCGCGGTACTTGGGCGCGCCGGCCTTCAAAAAAGACGCGCACCGCGGGATTACCCAGACGCGAGAGTTCGTCCATCGAACCGATAGCTTGCACCGTGCCGGCGCCGAGCACCGCGACGCGATCGGCGACTCGCCACATAAGATTCAGGTCATGCGTGATCATCACGATGGTTAGACCGAACACATCGCGTAACTTACATACCAATTCGTCGACATCAGCAGCGCTGGCCGGGTCGAGGCCTGCGGTAGGTTCATCGAGAAACAACAATTCTGGATCTAGCGCGAGTGCACGCGCGAGCGACGCACGCTTCTGCATGCCACCGCTTAGTTCCGCCGGAAACTGCGCGCCGGTGTCCGGCGCGAGTCCAATGAGCGCGATCTTCCAGGCCGCGATCTCGTCGATGAGTGCCGCATCGAGCGTGGTATGTTCGCGCAGCGGAAGTCCGATGTTTTCAAGCAGATTGAGCGAACTGAATAAGCCCCCGTGCTGGAACATAACGCCCCAACGCCGGCGCAACGCACGCGTCGCGTCTTCGTCGAGCGATCGAAGATCCGTGCCGAACACGCGGATCGTGCCGGAGTCCGGTCGCTGCAACAGAATCATTTCACGCAGCAAGGTCGACTTGCCAGAGCCGCTGCCGCCCGCCAACGCAAAAATTTCCGCGCGTCGCACTTCGAGATTGACGCCGGCATGGACGATGTGATCACCAAAGCGCGTCGACAGATCCCGGATCTCGATAACCGCGGTATCGCTGTGAGTTTCGGTTTGCATCTCAGAGATCCAAAATGCTGAACGCGACCGAGAACAGACCGTCGGTAACGATCACCAGAAAGATCGAGTGCACGACGCTCCGCGTGGTTTGGCGGCCAACGCTGTCGGCGCCACCCCGGGTCCGGAAACCTTGGAAGCAGCCGATTAGCGCGATGATAGCGGCGAACACGGGCGCCTTACCGACGCCGACTAGGTAATCGGTGAGGGTTATCGCGCTACGGACATGCTCGAAAAAGTCTCCAAATCCGACGCCGAGCTGAGCCCGCGCCATGACCATGCCGCCGAGTACGCCGAGCACGTCGGCGTACACCGTCAGCAACGGCAGCGCCAGCAGCAGCGCAAAGATCTTCGGCAACACCAGCTGATCCAGGGGGGCGATACCGATGGTGCGCATGGCATCGAGTTCTTCGGTTACCGCCATGGTGCCGATCTGCGCGGTGTAGGCCGAGCCCGAGCGTCCGGCGACGATGATGGCGGTGATGAGCGGCGAAAACTCTCGCAGCATGGATAAGCTGATCAAATCCACCACGAAAATATCGGCGCCGTAGCGCCTGAGTTGGCTAGCGCCCTGGTACGCAACGACTGTGCCCAGCATAAAAGCAAGCAAGCCGACAATCGGCAACGCGCTGAAGCCGGCACTCTGAAGGTTGTGCAGGATGACACGCCACCGCATGCGCGCGGGATGCGTCACGCAGCCAGCCAGCGCGATGGCGGTCTCGCCGACGAAGCTCAGCATCGCGCTAACCTCGTCGAGAACGTCTACCGTACCTCGGCCGAGACGCGCAAGCGCTGATTGATGGGGGGGCTTCCGCGGTGATGACGTAGCAATCGTTTCGTCGATCAGTTCGAGTAGCTTGGTGAATTCTGGACGCCAACCGCGCAGTTCCGGCGCGGCGCCTTGCACGCGCAAGCGTTTCAGCACGCGATGAACTATCCAGACACCCGCCGTGTCGAGTGCGTCGATCTGCGCGCCGTCGACGACTATCGGGTTCCGATCGGAGAAGCGCAGCACCTTGAGACTGTGATTAAGCGTGCCGATCCCACGCGCAGTCCAGCACCCCGAGAGCACCAGTTCGTGGGCGGAGCGCTGGGTAAACGCGGCGGGTGTCTCCGGCAAAGGCTTCATGGATGCCGTCCAGGCTAGGACAAAAGCGCCGCGCCGTATGTTCGACATCGCACGGAGCCTGAGCAGCGAGGACGTGGGCAGCGAGGACGCGCACCACGACCGCGGGCAAGGCACGCGGCGGCACGCCGGCATTTCAATCTTTGCCCTAACCTGCGATCGCCATCACCAGACGCACGGCCGCATAAGATCGACGCTGCCCAGATCCTCAATTGAAAGCACCGCGGGCTGTGCTGCACATCTCGCCAAAGACGCCATCCCACTGCAGTAGCTGATTGCCAAGGATCAGCCCGATAACGGAGCGCGTGAGAGTGAGTCAAAGAACCCACCCCTGATGGCAAGCGGTTTGATGAGCTCCGCGCAGACCAAGTAGAGCGCCACGATCCCCGCTAACGTAATCGTCACGATCGTCGGCGGGACCCGAAATCCAAACCAAGCGCCAAGCGGTGAGAACGGAATCACCAACGCCAATGTCAACGCTCCAAGCGTCGACATCGTCAACACTGGACTTGGCGTATCGCGCCACGGGCGCCCACGCGTGCGAATGAGAAACACAACAAGGGTTTGAGTGGCGATGGATTCCATGAACCATCCAGTACGGAACACCTCCGGACTCGCATGAAAGAATAGGAACATCACGCCAAACGCCGCGAGATCAAAAAGCGACGAAAGCGGCCCCATTACAGCCGCAAAGCGCACGATGTCTTGTAAATGCCAGTGCTGTGGCGTGGCGGTGTCAGTGGCGCGAACGCTGTCGAAGGGAATGCCGATTTCGGAGACGTCATAGAGCAGGTTGTTGAGCAGGATTTGGGTAGCCAGCATTGGTAGAAAGGGAAGAAATAATGAAGCTGCCGCCATAGAGAGCATATTGCCGAAATTCGAGCTCGCGCCCATACGCACATACTTCAAAATGTTGACGAAAGTCCGCCGGCCTTCTTCCACCCCATCGGCGACGACGGCGAGATCGCCGTCAAGCAGGATCATATCAGCGGCGGCTCGCGCCACGCCGGTTGCACCGTCCACTGACAAACCGACATCGGCCGCTTTGATACCCGGCGCGTCGTTGATGCCGTCGCCGAGAAAGCCGACCACTTCGCCGGAGGCGGTCAAGGCATGAACGATCCGTACCTTCTGATCGGGCGTCAACCGCGCGAAGATGTCCGTGTCGCGGACACGCACCTTTAAGGCGTCGACGCTGAGCTTGTTCAATTCGACGCCGCTGATCACGCGCTCGGACCGCAGGCCGACGATCTTAGCAAGTCGCTCGACAACGAGAGGATCATCGCCCGATAGGATAACGACGCGAACGCCGGCTGCAGCCAGGCGCGCCACCGCTGCAGGCGCACTGGCCTTTGGCGGGTCAGCGAAGGTGCACAACCCCTCGAAAATAAGTCCCGCCTCATCTGCCTCATTGGGATCGCGTGGCGCACCGGACCAAGGTTTCGAAGCGACTGCGATGGCGCGTAAACCCTGGGCCGCCAAGACCCGAACACTTTCCAAGGCGGCCTGGCGCGCAGCCTCATCGAATTTCGCTACGCCGCAGGTTTGGCAAGCTCCCAGCACCGCCTCGGGCGCGCCCTTGACGATCAGAAGCAGCCCTTCCGGTCCCTCGGCCAGCACCGCTCCCATCCGTCTTTGATAATCGAACGGCAACTGCCCTTGGCGCGTCCAGCCCTTCGCCGCATCGGGCCTGGCCTTGGTCACTGCTGCGTCCAACGAACCCTTGTCGCCGCCAAGGCTCGCGCAAATGGCGGCCAGCGTAACCGGTCGGTCGTCGGCCACGCCGCTCGGCGACAGCGAGCTGGCAAGTTCTATTTGTGCGGAAGTGAGCGTGCCGGTCTTGTCGGTGCACAGCACCGTCATCGCGCCCAAGTCGTGGATTGCCGCTAGGCGCTTGACGATCACCTTCCTCCGCGACAAGCGCACCGCCCCCCGCGACAGAGTGACGGTCGTAATCATTGGCAACAGCTCCGGGGTAAGCCCAACCGCCAGAGCGACCGAGAACATGAGCGACTGGATAAGCGGGCGTCCGAACAGAACATTGGCTGCCAACACACCAGTGGCCAACACGGCGGTCGCACGTGCTACGAGAAAGCCTAATTGCCGCAAATCCCGCTGAAACGGCGAGATCTCTTCGGCAGCGTTCAAGGATAACGCCGCCTTGCCAAACAGTGTGTGTGCTCCAGTTCCGATCGCCAGCGCAACGGCGTCGCCGGTCGCGGCGACGGAACCGCGGAAAAGGGCATTGATGGCCTCTGCTACAGTCTCAGCCTTCACTTCGGCGCGCCGCTTCGCGACACCATAAGGCTCACCGGTTAACGCAGCTTCATTGGCGGTGAAGGCGCTTGCTTCTAACACCAGCGCATCGGCCGGAATGATGTCCCCAACGCCCACGCGAAACACGTCTCCGGGTACGACAGTCTCAGCGTCGATGGCCACAAAGGCGCCATCGCGCTTCACCTGCGCCGTCAGAGCCACTGATTTGCGCAACGCTTCCGCGGCGCGCTTCGCACGGCCTTCCTGAAGCGCATCCAGCGCCACAGACGCGCCCAATATGACCAGGATGATCAGCGCGCTCGTCACATCGCCCGTCGCCGCCGACACCAATGCCGCCACGATAAGGATCAAGCACAGGGGCTCAAGCAGTCTGCGCCCGACGGAACTGATCAGGCCCGATTCCCGGGATTGCATATCCGCGTTGCGACCGTATTTAGCGAGCCGCACTTCAGCCTCCGCAGACGTCAGGCCCGATGCATCACAGCCAAGGGCGGCCGCTGCTTCGACCGGCGTTTGCGTCCAAAAAGCTGCTGCGGCCATTTTGCCCCCGCTCATTTGACCTAGTCTCAGACTCGTTAGCCGCGTCCACAATCAGCTACACGAGGAACGTCGTAGTCGCCGAGCGTTCCTACGCTGCAGGTTTGCGCACTCGGAAGTCGATTTTGGCAGAAACCGACGGTCGCCAACAACATCGTCGAAATTACCCAATTCAGTAAGTAGCTTTCTAGTGTGCCGTCCCGTAATGAACTTCGATAATTCGCGCAGCGATCGAACCACGAGACGAGGCGCGAGGAGGATTCATAACAGCGCGCAATCGCGGAGACCGCCATGTCTGATTCTTTGTCATGCTGAATCTTGCGCTCCACTTCGACGGCCTTGAGGCGGCGCTGAATCACAGTCAACTCTTTTGATCGGAGTTTTACGCTATGACTTTATATTTTGATTGTATGTATCTACCTGTGTAAACAGGAGCGTCAATTATGCGACTGCAACTGGCCAAATGGGGTAACAGCCTAGCCGTTCGGCTGCCAGTGGAATACACGCGAGCGGCGGGATTGCGCGAAGGTGATACGGTTGAGGCCGAAATATCGCCCGTGGGTGAGATTACGTTGACGCCCACGCAGCCCTTCAACAAGAAAGCGTTTCTCGTTCGACTCGGTAAGTTGCATGCAAAAATGCCGATGACAGCGACTACTGTCGAGGCAATGCGGCGCGAGAATCGTTACTGATGATCTATCTCGATACCAGCGTGGCGGTTTCATTGCTGGTCCCTGAGCTAAAGACCGCGGACGTGAAGAGATGGTTTGCCGGACTGAGCGGCGTTTCAATCAGTAGCGATTGGCTGCTCTCGGAATTTGCCAGTGCCATTTCGATCAAGCTGCGCGCGCGCGAACTCAGCGAAAGCGATGCCAGAGCCGTTCGGAAGGAATTCAAGCTGTTGACGGAAAGCGGCCTGCGCCTTCTTCCCGTCAGCCGCGCCGCTTTTCAGAAAGCCGCCGAGTTAGTGATGCAGCACAAGCACGGGCTACGGGCCGGTGACGCGCTACATTTAGCCGTAGCGCTGGAAATCAGCGCGAAATCTATTGCCACCTTGGATAGCGTGATAGCCGCTAACGCGAGGCGTCTGAAGATCAGGGTGGAGATGATTTAAGCGCCCCGGCAAACACATTCTTGATGCCACGTTTAATGCGCTCTCAGAGTCTTTTAAGCTCACGCGTCATCCGAAAATCAAGGCTCTGCTCGCTTCTACACTCCATCAGGACGACGATAGCGCAGCGCCTCTTTGAGTAACTCGAACGCCGGTGCCAGCTGGCGACGGCTGGGATAGTAGAGGTGGTAGCCCGAAAATGACGGGCACCAGTCGGCAAGCACACGCACTAGCTGACCCTCGGCAATCATGGTTGCCACCTTGCCCTCCAGTACGTATGCCAAACCGAACCCCGCAGTCGCGGCCTTCAGGATCATGGTCATTTCGTTGCATACCAGCTGGCCATCGACGCGCACGTTCAGCTCGCGGCCTTCCTTTTCAAACTCCCAAGGACAGAGCCCGCCCAAGGTCGGCAGACGCAGGTTGATGCATGCGTGTTGAGTGAGATCGCGTGGGGTCTCCGGCGTCGGGTGATCGGCGAAATAGGACGGGGCGCCCACCACGGCCATGCGCATGTCCGGCCCGATACGGACCGCAACCATGTCTTTGGCCACTTGCTCGCCAAGGCGAACGCCCGCGTCAAAGCGATTGGCTACGATATCGGTAAGCGTCGTGTCGAGTGAAATCTCCACCTTGACGTCCGGATAGCGCGGCAGTAACCGCGCTAGCGTTGGCCAGAGGATCGTCTCGGCGGGGTGAGGACTGGCCGTGATCCGAATCGTGCCTGCGGGTTTCTCCCGCAGTTCGCTCAGCGCGGCGAGCTTGGCGTCGACCTCATCGAACGCCGGACGCAGGGTCTGGACCAGCCGCTCGCCCGCTTCAGTGGGCGTAACGCTGCGCGTACTGCGCGTCAGAAGCCGCAGCCCCAGGCGTGTCTCCAGGCGGCGGACGGTATAGCTAAGGAGTCTGATCGATATTAATTTGCCAACTTAGTGGTTGGCCGTGAGTGTAGTTGGTAGTTCCATTCGCCGTGGAAATCATCGGCGGTGAGCGCGAGGGATTCCATCTGAGCGTTGGTGACAATAGCGCCCGTGGGGTACTTGCGCGTGTCTAGGGTGGCTTTAACGCGCAGCCCCGCCGCCGTGCGCGTATTGCCGATGAGGTCAACTATCGTCTCAAAAGTTCGCAGCGGCTTGCCGCGCCAGTTGCCGGTGATGTGGCAGAACAGGCGATGCTCTATCTTGTTCCACTTGCTGGTGCCCGGTGGAAAATGGCTGACGCAGATCCGTAAGCCGAGTTCGTCGGCCAGTGTCTGCAACTCAAGCTTCCAGGCGCGCAGACGATAGCCGTTGCTGCCACCGGCATCTGCGGTGATGAATAATTCCTTGGCCTGCGGGTAATGGCGTTGGCCCATCATTCGCCACCACTGTCGGATCGAGGCGACCGCAAAAGCCGGTGTGTCGTGATCGCGACCGACATTGACGCAGGCTTCGTTGCGCCCCATATCGTAGATCCCATACGGGATGGCTTTGCCCGTCGCGTCGGTCGGGAAGTCGTGTACCAGTATATAGGGGCTCAGAATTTCGGACGTCATGGATAGGCGATTTAAGCGTGTAAGTCGAAGAGGTTCCATTTTTCATCGGTCGTTGAAAGTAGAGAATTCCTGTTGGCGACGAGTTCCTGGATCATCGCCAACTTGTTGCTGGGCAATTGGTCCAGTGGTAGCGGGAGTCAGCACCACGACTGTTGAGCAGGTCGGCGCACGCCCGTGTCGGGCGGCTTCCTTATCGCATTGTCGTGCGGTTCAATTTCCCAGTATCGATTCCTGCCCAGCACTAACTACAACTGTAGGTTCATGTTCGCTTGCGCTCGGACAAGTTCCTCGCGTGGTTCTATCGTTCCTG